>NZ_JBJZOG010000006.1:0-135519 GCF_047200535.1 Micromonospora mangrovicola
CCCGGGTCCCGCCTCAGGCCCGCCGGCGCGCCCCCGGACCCGGCCGGGGCAGCACGTCGCGCGGGTCGGTCAACTCGTGCCCCCGCGCGCAGCGCAGCGCGACCCGGACCTCGGCCCCGCAGTCGCGGTGGCTGACGGCGAGCGGGGAGCCGTCCGGGTCGGCCAGGTAGCGGTCGCCCCAGCCGAGCACCGCCACCAGCACCGGCCACAGGTCGAGCCCCTTGTCGGTGAGCCGGTACTCGTGGCGCACCCGACTGCCCGGCTCCCGGTAGGGCTCCCGGCGCAGCACCCCCTGCTCGACCAGCATGGCGAGCCGGTTGGTGAGCACCTGCCGGGGGATGCCGGTGCGCACCCGCATGTCGTCGAAGCGGCGTACGCCGTTGAAGACCTCCCGGAGCACGACCAGGGTCCACCGCTCACCGAGGATCTCCATGGCGCGTGCGATGGTGCAGTTCTCCACCGACCAGTCCAGTGCCGCGGGTCTCATGCCGACCAGGCTAGGTCTGATTGACAGACTCAGCAACGCACTGCGAGGCTGAGTCCATGACGCAGACGCAGGATCGCAGTCGCACCTTCTCCTGGTCCGACCCGGTGGCCGGGGCCGCGCACATCGGCCGCCGCAGCGGCCTGGAGCTGCTGCGCGCGATGATCGCCGGGGAGCTGGCCGCGCCGCCGGTGATGCACCTGATCGACATGAGCCGGATGGAGGCGGACGAGGGTCGCGTCGCCGTCGAACTGGTGCCGCAGGAGTTCCACTACAACCCGCTCGGCACGGTGCACGGCGGCATCATCTCCACGCTGCTGGACACCGCCGCCGCCTGCGCGGTGCACACCACGCTGCCGGCCGGCGTCGGCTACACCTCGCTGGACCTGAACGTGAAGTTCCTCCGCCCGGTCACCGTCGCCAGCGGCACCCTGCGCTGCGAGGGCAGTGTGCTCCAGCGTGGCCGCCGCACCGCCCTCGCCGAGGCCCGCCTCACCGACGCGCAGAACCGCCTCGTCGCCCACGCCACATCAACCTGCCTCCTCCTCCCCCTCACCCCCGCCCCCGCCTGAGGGCGGGTGGGGATCAGGCGGAGACGAGGCGGGCGGCGCGGGCGGCGCGCTTCTCCTCGAATCGGGCGGCCTGGGACTCCAGGGCGTCGAGGTGAGCCGCGATCTGGTCTCGGGCGGCTTCGCCGTCGGCGTCCAGCCCGGTCGCCTCGAACAGGTTCCACTGGCGCAGCACCGGGACGACCACCTCGTCGCGGTGCTGGCGCAGGTCGTAGATGCCGGCCAGGGCGATGGCCACCGACTTGCGGGCGAAGCCCTCGATCCCCACGCCCGGCATCCGGAAGTCGGCCAGCACGTCGGCGACCGCGCGCATCGCCTGGCTCGGCGCCAGCTCGAACGCCGCGCCGAGCAGGTTGCGGTAGAAGACCATGTGCAGGTTCTCGTCGGCCGCCACCCGGGCCAGCAGCGCCTCACAGGCCGGGTCGCCGGTCGCCCTGCCGGTGTTGCGGTGCGAGATCCGGGTGGCCAGCTCCTGGAACGAGACGTACGCCAGCGAGTGCAGCACCTCGTCGCCGTGCGTGTTGTGGTAGCCCGCCGACATGTGGACCATCCGGGCCCGTTCCAGGGCCACCGGGTCGACCGCCCGGGTCACCGTCAGGTAGTCGCGGATGGCGGTGCCGTGGCGCCCCTCCTCGGCGGTCCACCGGTGCACCCAGGTCCCCCACGCCCCGTCCCGGCCGAAGAGGGTGGCGATCTCGTGGTGGTACGAGGGCAGGTTGTCCTCGGTGAGCAGGTTGACGATCAGCGCGGTCCGGGCCACGTCGGGCAGCGCGCTGTCCCCCTCCGACCAGGGCTCGCCGCCGAGCGGGCCGGCGAAGGTCCGCCCCTCGCTCCACGGCACGTACTCGTGCGGGAACCACTCCTTCGCCAGCGACAGGTGCCGGTCGAGGTTCTTCTCCACGACGGGTTCGAGTTCGTGGAGCAGGGCGGTCTGGCTGAGCACGGTCACGACGATCTCCCTACGGTGGCGTAAGTTACGCCACCGTAGGTCGAATCGTCGTCAGGCGCCAGTCGGGGCCGGGCCGACCAGCGGCTTCAGGTCCGCCCGGGGCGGCGTCCACTCCCCCGCCGCGGCCGGCACCTGCTCGCCGGAGCGGATGTCCTTCACCTGGTCGCCCTCCGCGCCGGGGAACCAGACGTACGGGATACCGCGCCGCTCGGCGTACCGGATCTGCTTGCCGAACTTCGCCGCGCTCGGCGACACCTCGGTGGGGATGCCCCGCGAGCGCAGCGCCTGGGCCACCGCGTTGCTGGCCGCCCGCTCGTCCTCGTTCGTCACCGCCACCAGCACGCAGGTCGGCACGCTGCGGGACACCGACAGGGTGCCCGCGCCGAAGAGCAGGCCGAGCATCCGGCTCACCCCGATCGAGATGCCCACCCCGGGGTAGGTGGCGCCGCCGGCGCTGACCAGGCTGTCGTAGCGGCCACCCGAGCAGATCGAACCGAACCGCTCGTAGCCGATCATCTGCGTCTCGTAGACCGTGCCGGTGTAGTAGTCCAGCCCCCGGGCGATCCGCAGGTCGGCGACGCAGAGGCCGGGCGCGTGCGCCGCGGCGGTCTCCAGCACCGCGGTCAGCTCGGCGATGCCCTCGTCCAGCAGCGGGTGGCTCACCCCCAGGGCGCGCACCGCGTCGGCGAAGGAGGCGTCCGGCGCGGAGATCTCGGCCAGGGCCAGGCACGCCTTGGCCTGCGCCTCGCTCGCCCCGGCGGTCTGCGCCAACAGCTCGGCCACCTTCGCCGGGCCGATCTTGTCGAGCTTGTCGACCGCGCGCAGCGCCGCCTCCGGGTCGGTCAGCCCGATGCCCCGGTAGAAGCCCTCGCAGACCTTGCGGTTGTTGACCTGGATACGCACCGGGGGGATCGGCAGGGCGCGCAGCGCGTCCCCGACCACCAACGGCAGCTCGGCCTCGTAGTGCGCCGGCAGGGTGTCCCGGTCGACGATGTCGATGTCGGCCTGGAGGAACTCCCGGTAGCGCCCCTCCTGCGGCCGCTCGCCCCGCCACGCCTTCTGGATCTGGTAGCGGCGGAACGGGAACTGCAACTTGCCGGCGTTCTCCAGCACGTACCGGGCGAACGGCACGGTCAGGTCGAAGTGCAGGCCGAGCGCGTCGTCCCCGGTCGCGCCCTCCGGGTCGGCGTGCAGCCGGCGCAGCACGTAGACCTCCTTGGAGGTCTCCCCCTTGCGCAGCAGCTGGTCGAGCGGCTCGACCGAGCGGGTCTCGATCGGGGCGAAGCCGTACAGCTCGAAGGTACCGCGGATCCGGTCGAGGACGAACTGCTCGATCATCCGCTGGGCGGGCGTCCACTCCGGGAAGCCGGAGATGGGCGTGGGCTTGCTCATGGCGTACTCCTTGAGTGCCGCGCGGACCGCGCGGTGCGGGCGTGGGCCGCGGCGGTGCTACAGGCCGCGGGTGGGTGCGGCCGGGCGCGCGCCGCCGGTCCCCGCCACCTCGATGAGGTACGGGTTGGTCGCGCGCTCGCGGCCGATGGTGGTCGCGGAGCCGTGGCCGGGCAGGACGACGGTGTCGTCGGCCAGCGGGAGGACCTTCTCCCGGAGGCTGGACAGCATGCGGGGCATGCTGCCGCCCGGCAGGTCGGTGCGGCCGATCGAGCCGGCGAAGAGCACGTCCCCGGAGAGGCAGATCTGCTCGGCCTCCCAGGGCGAGCCGGCGCCGGGCATCCGGAACAGCACCGACCCGCCGGTATGGCCGGGGGCGTGGTCGACGGTGATCTCCAACCCGGCCAGCGAGAGGGTCGCGCCATCGGTCAGCTCGGCCACGTCGTCCGGTTCGGCGTACGGCAGCCGACCACCGAAGAGCTGGGTGAGATCCATCGAGAGCGCCTTGGCCGGGTCGGCCAGCAGCTCGCGGTCGTCCGGGTGGACGTAGGCGGGGATGCCACGGGCAGCGCAGACCGGGGCCACGGAGAAGGTGTGGTCGAGGTGGCCGTGGGTGAGCAGCACGGCGACCGGGTGCAGGCGGTGCTCGGCGAGCACGGCGTCGAGCCGGTCGAGGACCCCGATTCCGGGGTCGACCACCACGCACTGCTCCCCCGGCGCGGTCGCCACCACATAGCAGTTGGTGCCGAAGGCGTCCGCGGGAAAGCCGGCCACGAGCACGTCCGCTCCCCTTCCGTTCGAGTCGTCGTCCCGCTCAGCAGCCTAGTCGCACCGGCCACGGCTTTCCGCCGACCCACTCGTCCCGGCAGTCCCGCCGACCACAGTGACAACGTCCGATAGATCGAGGCCGGACCTCGTACACCACATTCCCAGCCGGTGGCCGTACACTCTGGCGGGCGTGTGGCGTGGCGCACCTGCGCACCCGACGGGCGAACCACGCCCGGACGCCGGCGAGGACCAGGGCAGAGGAAGGGGAGCACGGGTGGCTTCCAGCAGGGACCGACAGCGCAAACTGGCGCGCGCCAAGCTCGACCGGCAGCTCGCCCGGCGGGCGGCGGCCGCCAAGCGCCGCCGGCAGATCCAGGCCGGTGTCGGCGCCGCCGTGGTGCTCGCGCTGATCGTCGTCGGTTCGGCCTGGGCGCTCGGCGCGTTCGACTCGACACCGGAGAAGAAGGCCGCCGAGGACGTCTGCCTCTGGACCCCGCAGGACGCCGGCGCCAACACCAACCTGCGCGACGTCGGCACCCCGGACACCACCGGCCTGCCGACCTCGGGCACCCGGCCGATGACGGTCACCACCAACCAGGGCGCCCCGATCACCGCCGAACTGGACCTCGCCTCGGCACCATGCGCGGCGGCCAGCATCTCGTACCTGGCCGGCAAGTCGTTCTACGACAACACCAAGTGCCACGAGATCACCACCGAGGGCGCGCTGCGCTGCGGCGATCCGAGCGGCACCGGCATCGGCGGCCCGGCGTACTCGTTCTACGACGAGAACGTCCCCACGGCGGCGCCGAGCCCGTCCAGTTCGCCGGCCCCCGGAGCGGCCCCGGCGTACCCGAAGGGCACGGTCGCCATGATCGCGAACCCGCCGGGCGCCAACGGCAGCCAGTTCCTGATCTTCTTCAAGGACTTCAACCCGGCCCAGCCGAAGTACCCGGTCATCGGCAACGTCACCGGCGGGCTGGACGTGCTGGAGAAGATCGGTGCCCTGCCGACCGTGGACAATGGGAGTGGGGCCAAGGTCAAGCCGAAGACGGACGTGGTGATCCAGAGCCTCACCGTCGGCGAGGTGGACGCCGCCCCGTCGGCCACCGGCCCGCCGGCGGCCAGCCCGAGCGCCGGCTGACCCGGCCCGCACCCCTGAGCAGCAGCGGCGACGCCGCACCCGAGAACACCCGGAGGAGTGACCGTGACGTCCACGAGAGAGCGGCAGCGCGCGGCGGCGCGGGCCCGACTCGAGCGGGAGATGGCCGAGCGCGCCGCCAAGGCCCGCAAGCGCCGGCAGACGCAGGCCATCGTCGGGGCCGTCGCCGCGTTGGTGCTCGTGGTGGCCGGGACGGTGTGGCTGGTCACGTCGCTCGGCGGTGACGACAAGAAGGAGAACACCGCCAGCACCGACGGCTACGCGCAGTGCGCCTACACGCAGGTCCCGACGGAGGCCCGCTCCAAGCAGGTCAAGGACGTCGGCGTGCCCCCGAACCAGCAGGAGGACACGGGCACCCAGACCATGACGATCGACACCAACCTGGGGCCGATCACCGCGAAGATCAAGCGCGACGACGTGCCCTGCACCGCGGGTAGCTTCACCTACCTGGCCAGCAAGGGCTTCTTCGACAACACCAAGTGCCACCGGCTGGTCACCGAGGGCATCAAGGTGCTCCAGTGCGGTGACCCGAGCGCGACGGGCAAGGGCTGGCGGGACACCGACGGCACCGGCGGCCCGGGCTACGGCTTCGCCGAGGAGAACCTGCCCACCGACAAGCGGCCCCCCTACCCGGAGGGTGTCATCGCGATGGCCAACTCCGGTCAGCCGGGCAGCACCGGCAGCCAGTTCTTCATCGTCTACGGCGACTCCCAGCTCGACCCGAACTACACCGTGCTGGGCACCATCACCGAGGGCATGGACGTGGTGAAGCAGGTCGCGGCGGCGGGGGACGACGGCGCCTTCGCCCAGCAGGCCGGTGGCGGTCACCCGAAGAAGGAGATCGTCATCAACAAGTTGACGATGAGTGAGATCCAGGGCGGCTGACCCGCCCGCACCACGCGGAAGCGCCCGCCGGCTGGGAGCCGGCGGGCGCTTTCTCGTTCGGGTGTTCGGAGAAGGTGTCAGGCGCCCGAGGTGACCCGGTACGCGTCGAAGACCCCGTCGACCTTGCGGACCGCGGCAAGCAGGTGCCCCAGGTGCTTCGGGTCGGCCATCTCGAAGCTGAACCGGCTCACCGCCACCCGGTCGCGGGTGGTGGTGACGGTCGCGGAGAGGATGTTCACCCGCTCGTCGGAGAGCACCCGGGTGACGTCGGTAAGCA
This sequence comes from Micromonospora mangrovicola, assembly GCF_047200535.1. Classification (NCBI taxonomy): domain Bacteria; kingdom Bacillati; phylum Actinomycetota; class Actinomycetes; order Micromonosporales; family Micromonosporaceae; genus Micromonospora; species Micromonospora mangrovicola. The sequence goes on from NZ_JBJZOG010000006.1 coordinate 6,481, forward strand.
GCTTGTGCCGGTCCAGCGCCTCAACCTGGATCGCCACCAGGAACGTCGAGGCGGAGGTGAGCTTCCAACTGACCTCGACCACCCGCTCGGCCTGCGCCCGCAGGTCCTCCGCGTTGGCGCAGTCGTCCCGGTGCACGCTGACCCCGCCGGAACGGGTGACGAAGCCGAACACCGCGTCCGGCGGGACCGGGGTGCAGCAGCGGGCCAGCTTGATCCAGACGTCGCTGACGCCGCGGACCACCACCCCGGGGTCGGCGCTGCTCTGCCGGCTGCGCGGTGGCCGGGTGGCGACGGCGGTCTCGGCGATGTCCTCCGCCGCGCCCTCCTCGCCGCCGTAGCTGGCCATCAGCTTCTGCACCACCGACTGGGCGGAGACCTGGCTGTCGCCGACCGCCGCGTAGAGCGAGGCCACGTCGGCCAGGTGCAGGTCCCGGGCGATCGCCATCAGCGCGTCCGAGGTGAGCATCCGTTGCAACGGCATGCCCTGCTTGCGCATCGCCTTGACGATCGAGTCCTTGCCGGCCTCGATCGCCTCCTCGCGCCGTTCCTTGTTGAAGTACTGGCGGATCTTGGTGCGGGCGCGCGGGCTCTTGACGAAGCCGAGCCAGTCCTGCGTCGGGCCGGCCGTGTCGGACTTCGAGGTGAAGATCTCGATCACGTCGCCGTTGGACAGCGTCGATTCCAGCGGCACCAGCTTGCCGTTGACCCGCGCCCCGATGCACTTGTGCCCGACCTCGGTGTGCACCGCGTACGCGAAGTCCACCGGCGTCGACCCGGTCGGCAGCGGGATGACGTCACCCTTCGGGGTGAAGACGTACACCTCCTGGCTGGACAGGTCGAACCGGAGCGCGTCGAGGAACTCGCTCGGGTCGGCCGCCTCGCGCTGCCAGTCCAGCAGCTGGCGCAGCCAGGTCATCTCGTCGATGTGCGCCGGCGGGCCGACCACCAGGGTGCCCTTGTGCTCCTTGTACTTCCAGTGCGCGGCGATGCCGAACTCGGCGGTGCGGTGCATCGCGTAGGTGCGGATCTGCATCTCCACCGGCTTGCCGGTGGGCCCGATGACCGTCGTGTGCAACGACTGGTACATGTTGAACTTGGGCATCGCGATGTAGTCCTTGAACCGGCCCGGCACCGGCTGCCAGTTGGCGTGGATGACGCCCAGCGCCGCGTAGCAGTCCCGCACCGTGTCGACCAGGATCCGCACCCCGACCAGGTCGTAGATGTCGTTGAAGTCGCGGCCGCGCACGATCATCTTCTGGTAGATCGAGTAGAGGTGCTTCGGCCGGCCGGTGGTCTCCGCCTTGATCTTGGCGGCCTTGAGGTCGGTCGACACCTTCTGGGTGACCTGGCGCAGCAGCGCCTCCCGCTGCGGCTGGTGCTCCCCGATCAGGCGGTTGATCTCCTCGTACCGCTTCGGGAACAGGGTGCCGAAGGCGAGGTCCTCCAGCTCCCACTTGATGGTGTTCATACCGAGGCGGTGGGCGAGGGGGGCCAGGATCTCCAGCGTCTCCTTGGCCTTCTGCTCCTGCTTCGGACGGGGCAGGAAGGTCAGGGTGCGCATGTTGTGCAGCCGGTCGGCCAGCTTGATCACCAGAACCCGGGGGTCCTTGGCCATGGCCACGACCATCTTGCGGATCGTCTCCGCCTTGGCCGCGTCGCCGAGCTTGACCTTGTCGAGCTTGGTGACGCCGTCGACCAGCAGGGCCACCTCGCCGCCGAAGTCGGCGCGCATCTGGTCGAGGGTGTACTCGGTGTCCTCGATCGTGTCGTGCAACAGCGCCGCGACCAGGGTGGTGGTGTCCATCCCGAGGTTGGCCAGGATGGTCGCCACCGCGAGGGGGTGGGTGATGTACGGGTCACCGGACTTGCGGTACTGACCCGAGTGCCAGCGCGCGGCGGTGTCGAACGCCCGCTGCAACAGCCGGGCGTCGGCCTTGGGGTGGTTCTCCCGGTGGGTGGCGATGAGCGGCTCGAGCACCTCGCTCACCTGCGAGGTCTGCCACGGGGCGTTGAACCGGGCCAGCCGGGCCCGCACCCGCCGGCCGGTCGGCGCGTTCGAGAGGGCGAACCCACCACCGGGCGACGGCTCGCCCGCGGCGTCCGACCGGATCGGCACCACGACCGCCGCGCCGTCCGCCTTCGCGTCGGGCCCGCCGCCGGAGGCACCGGTCACCCGCGCCGGCGGGTTGCCGTTCCGCTCGGTCACCGAGCCGTCCGCGTCACCTGTCGGGTGCACCGTGCCCTCCACCGGAGGGACGACATCGTGGGACACCGGCCTCCTCACCGCTCGCCGGGGATGCGCCGGCCGTGCGGCCGACGTCCTGTACAACCGGCCGAGGGGCCGGCGTTGTTCCACGTCGACCACCCCGGGCCGACGTGGTCCGCTCCCGGCCACCGGGGACCTCGCGGTCCCGGCGGCCGCGCGCCGGGCCGGCCGTGCGGCCGGCCGTCGCGCCCCGGACGGTCACCCGCCCGGTCAGCAAAGGGCAATGCTACCCGCACGCACGGTACGTCGCCGCTCCGCCGGACGGACCGCGCCGGGTCGGTCCGACGGACCGCGGGGTCAAACGGTCAGCAGGGCATGGACCGGACGCGGGGCGAGCCGCTCCCGGCCCTTGAGGAAGCCCAGCTCGAGCAGGACGGTGAAGCCGGCCACGGTACCGCCGGCCCGCTCGACCAGGTCGAGGGTGGCCTCGGCGGTGCCGCCGGTGGCCAGCACGTCGTCCACCACCAGGACCCGGCGGCCGGCGGTGAAGGCGTCCTGGTGCACCTCCAGGGTCGCCTCGCCGTACTCCAGGGCGTAGGAGGCCGAGTGGGTGGCCCGGGGCAGCTTGCCCGCCTTGCGCACCGGGACCACGCCGACGCCGGTGGCGTACGCGACGGCCGCGGCCAGCACGAAACCCCGCGCCTCGATGCCGGCCACCGCGTCGAACGAGTCACGCCCGTGGTACGCGATGATCCCGTCGATCACCTCGCGGAAGACGTCGCCGTCGGCGAAGAGCGGCATCAGATCCTTGAACATGACCCCGGGCTTGGGAAAGTCCGGCACGTCCAGCACCCGGCTGGCGACCAACTGGGCGACCTGCGGGCCGCTGTCTCCCCGTACCCCGGTGGTGTGGGTCTCCGTCACGGTACGTCCATGTCCCTTCGAACGACGACGGCGTCCGTCATGCCGCTCGCACAGCATGGCGGACGCCGTCCGGTCGATTCCTACCGGGTCTGTCCCGACCCGGTCAGCGGCGCTTCGCGCCGCCCGGCCGGTTCCCCCCGCCACCGCCGGGGCGGCCGCCCCGGGCGCCGGTGGGGCGCTTGCCGGCCGGCCGCGCGCCCACCTTCGGCGCGGCGCCGGCGAGGGCCGCCGCCTCCGGGTCGACCGGCTCGTCGGCGGCCCGGGCGGCCTGCGCCGACTTCGCCGACTTCGCCGCGCCCTTCGGGGCGATCTCGCCCCGGGCGATGGCGCCGCGCCGGGCCAGCACCCGCTTGTTGTGCGCGCTGATCCGCGGGTCCTGGTTCTTCAGCAGCACCAGCAGCGGGGTGGCCAGCAGGATCGAGGTCAGGAACGCGACGGCCATACCGACGAAGAGCACCAGACCGAGGTCCTTGAGCGTACCGGCGCCGAGCAGGCCCGCCCCGATGAACAGCAGACCGCCGACCGGCAGCAGGGCCACCACCGAGGTGTTCAGCGACCGCATGAGGCTCTGGTTGAGCGCCAGGTTGGCCGCCTCGCCGTAGGTCATGTTGTTGTTCGCGGTGATGCCCCGGGTGTTCTCCTGGACCTTGTCGAAGACCACCACCACGTCGTAGAGCGCGAAGCCCAGGATGGTGAGGAAGCCGATGATCGTCGACGGGGTCACCTCGAAGCCGACCAGCGAGTAGATGCCGGCGGTGAGGACCAGGTTGGTGAGCAGCGAGGCGATCGAGGCGACCGCCATCCGCCACTCGAAGCGCAGGACCAGGTAGATCGCCACCACCGCGATGAAGATCAGCAGACCGAGCAGCGCGCGCGAGGTGACCTGGCTGCCCCATGCCTCGGAGACCTGGCTGCCGCTGATCTGGTTCGGCTGGATGCCGAACTCCTGGGCCATCTTGGTCTTGACCGCGTTGGCCTGGTCCGCGCTGAGCTGCGAGGTGCGCAGCTCGTAGTACTGGCCGCTGGTGCTGCCGACCTTCTGCGCGGTGACCACCTCGGCGCCGCCGCCGTCGGACTTCAGCGCCGCGTTGACCTTCTCCTCGGCCTGGGCCATCGTGCCGACACTTGCCGGCACCTGGAAGGAGTTGCCGCCCGCGAACTCGATGCCGAGGCTGAAGCCCCGGAACGCGAAGCTGAACACGGCGATCAGCACCAGCACGCCGGCGACGGTGAACCACAGCTTGCGCCGGCCGACGATGTTGACATCGGCCTCGCCCCGGTAGAGCCGGGCGGCCAGACCAGACTTAGCCATCTCAGGCCTCCTTGACGCGCGGGTTGCGGGCGGCGCCCTGCTCGGCCGACCGGGCCGGCAGGGCCCGGCCGAGACCGCTGACCCGCGGGGACAGGAACGCCCGGGTCCGGGCGAACATCGTCATGATCGGGTGACGGAAGAGGAAGACGACGACCAGGTCGAGGACGGTCGCCAGGCCGAGCGCGAAGGCGAAGCCCTTCACCGCGCCGACCGAGACGATGTAGAGCACCACGGCCGACATCAGGGTGATGGCGTTCGCCGAGATGATCGTCCGGCGGGCCCGGACCCACGCTCGCGGCACCGCGCTGCGCGGGCTGCGTCCCTCGCGGATCTCGTCCTTGAGCCGCTCGAAGTAGATGACGAACGAGTCCGCCGCCACACCGAGTGAGACGATCATGCCGGCGATGCCGGCGAGGGTGAGGGTGAAGCCGATCGACCGGCCCAGCACCACCAGCGCGCCGAAGACCAGCAGGCCGGACAGCACCAGGCTGAGGAAGATGACCGAGCCGAGCAGCCGGTAGTAGAAGAACGAGTAGATGATGACCAGCAGCATGCCGATGCCGGCCGCGAGCAGGCCCGCCTGGAGGTGGCTGGAACCCAGGGTCGCGGTGACGTTCTGCTGCTCCTGCGGAACGAAGGTCACCGGCAGCGCGCCGTAGCGCAGCTGGCTGGCCAGCGCGTTCGCGCTCTTGCTGTTGAAGCTGCCGGTGATCTGGGAGTCACCGGTCAGCACGCCCTGGATCTCCGGGGAGGAGACGATCTCGTTGTCCAGGACCACCGCGACGCGGCACTTGCCGTCCTGGCCGAGCGCGGTCTGGTCGCAGGCCTGACCCTCGTTGTTGTAGGCCTCGCGGGTCAGCGCGGTCCACCTCTCCTGACCCTTGCCGGTGAACTTCAGGCTGACCACCCAGGAGCTGGTCTGGTCGAGCACGGCGTTGGCGTCCTTGACATCGGTGCCGAGCACCTTCGCCACGTCGAGCAGGTACTTGGCGCCGGCCTCGCAGGCCACCGCCTTCTGCTTCTCGTCCTTGATCGACGCCGCAGGCCGCTTGTCGAGCTGAGCGCAGCTGATCGTCGGCACGTTGAACTGCATGTCGACCGGCAGCACCGCGATCTCCTCCGGGGAGAGCGCGGCGAACGGCTTGAGCTTCTCGGCCAGCGACGGGTCGGCCGTGAGGTCGGCCGGGGCCGTCAGGCCGGAGGCGGCGGCCCAGGCGGCCGGACCGACCTTCTGCTCGACGACCTTGCGCTGCTGCTCGACGCTCTGCGGCACCGGCTCCACGCTGGCGCTCGGGCTCGGCGCGGCGCTGGCCGAGGCCGACGGGGTGGGCGCGGCGCTGGCGCTCGGCGCCGGGGCCATCCCGCCCTGACCGCCCGCGCTCGGCGACGCGGTGGCCTTGGCGCCACCGCTGGCCTTCGGCGAGGCGCTGCCGGACGGCTTCGGCGTCGCGCTGCCGGACGGGGCCGGGGTGGCGCTCGCGCTCGGGCTCGGCGCCGGGGCGGCGACCGCGCCGCTGCCGTCGGTGGCCTTGAGGACCTTGCGGAAGCGCAGCTCGGCGGCGCTGCCGACGTTGGTCAGGTCCCGGTTCTCACCGGGCAGGGAGATGACGATGTTCCGGTTGCCCTCGGTGACCACCTCGGCCTCGGCCACGCCGTACGCGTTGACCCGGCTCTCGATGATCTGGCGCGCCTCCTCGAGGTTGGCGGCGGTCGGGGGCTTGCCGTCCAGGCTGTTGGTGGCCTCGAGCGTCAGCCGGGTGCCGCCGATCAGGTCCAGGCCGAGCCGGGGCTCCAACCGATCCTTCCAGCCACCGCTGGCGCCGCCGGAGAAGAACACCAAGAGATAGAGGACGACGAAGATGAGCCCGAGCACGGCGAGCTGCCGTCCGGGGCGCATCTGTCCCTGAGGTGGTGCCACGGCTGTCTTGTCTCCCTGTACGGTCGCGCCGCTGGGCAGCGGCGACGAAGTCGGGCCGGGGGTGTCCGCCCGACTGCTCTGGCGGGTCGACGTCACCGGCCGACACGCCTCCCAGCCCGCGACGCGGCGGCGTCGGGCGGAAGGTACGCGTGTCGGCGTCGGACGCCGACCCAACTATCCACTTGTATCGGTGCATCCGCTGCCCCGTACGGGGCCGGCGGTCACTCCTTGACCGACTCGGCTTCCTCGGTGATCGTCTCGGCCTCCGGGCGCTCGGCCCGGGTGACCACGCGGGCGATCGCCGGGCGGGCGAACCGGGTCTGCACGCCCGGGGCCACCTCGAGCAGGACGCTCTCGTCCTCCACGTCGGTGACCGTGCCGTAGAGCCCGCCGATGGTGACCACCTCGTCGCCCGGGGCGAGCGCGGACTGCATCTGCTCGGCCTCCCGGCGCCGCTTCTGCTGGGGGCGGATCATCATGAAGTACATGACGCCGAAGAGCAGAGCGATCATGAGGATCGGCGTCAGACCGCCGGCTCCCCCGCCACTCGCTGCTGCGTAAAGCACGGTTGTCGACCTTCCCATTGGCCTCCGCACGACCCCGTGGGCGCCGGAGCGGAGGCGGATTCTCACGTCCTGTACAGACCGCGGCGAAGTCTAGTCCCTGCTCCTGGGAACACCGAATGCGGCACAGATCACGTTCGGATCACGGCTGATCGGTCGGCACCGAGAACAGATCGGGCGCGGGAGGGGCATCCGAGGCAAATGTACCATTCGGCGGTGTACGCCCCAGGTGGTGCCAGGCGGCCTCGGTGGCGACCCGCCCCCGGGGCGTACGGGCCAGCAGGCCGGCCCGTACCAGGAACGGCTCGCAGACCTCCTCCACCGTGTCCGACTGCTCCCCCACCGCCACCGCGAGGGTGGAGAGCCCGACCGGGCCACCCCGGAACGAGTCCACCAGCGCGGTCAGCACCGCGCGGTCCAGCCGGTCCAGCCCGAGGGCGTCGACGTCGTACACGGTCAGGGCGGCCCGCGCGGTCTCCAGGGTGACCACGCCCTCGGCCCGGACCTCGGCGAAGTCGCGCACCCGGCGCAGCAGCCGGTTGGCGATCCGGGGCGTGCCCCGGGAGCGTCCGGCGATCTCCGCCGCGCCCTCATCGGTGATCGGCACGCCGAGGATCCGCGCCGAGCGGCGCAGCAGCGATTCCAGGTCGGCCGGGGCGTAGAAGTCGAGGTGGGCGACGAAGCCGAACCGGTCCCGCATCGGGCCGGTGAGCAGGCCGGACCGGGTGGTCGCGCCGATCAGGGTGAACGGCTCGACGTCGAGCGGGATGGCGGTGGCCCCCGGCCCCTTGCCGACCACCACGTCGACCCGGAAGTCCTCCATCGCGCTATAGAGCAGTTCCTCGGCCGGCTTGGCGATCCGGTGGATCTCGTCGATGAACAGGACGTCGCCCTCGGTGAGGCTGGTCAGGATCGCGGCCAGGTCGCCGGAACGCTCGATCGCCGGGCCGCTGGTCACCCGGATCCCCGAGCCCAGCTCGGCGGCGACGATGTTGGCCAGGGTGGTCTTACCGAGGCCGGGTGGCCCGGAGAGCAGGATGTGGTCGGGCGGGGAACCGCGCCGCATCGCCCCCTGCAGCAGCAGGTCGAGCTGGTCGCGGACCCGGTGCTGGGCGATGAACTCGTCGAGGCGCTTCGGCCGGACACTGGCCTCCGCGTCCCGCTCCGTGTCGCTGACGTACGCCGAGACGAGGTTGTCGTCGCTCATCGCGTCCGGCCCAGGAGGCGGATGGCCTGCTTGAGCAGGACCGGCACGGGCGGCACCTCGCCGTCGACGGTCTCCGCGACCGCGGCCACCGCCTGCTCGGCCTGGCCGGCCGTCCAGCCCAGCCCGACCAGGGCCTGGCGGACCTGCTCCGGCCAGGCGCCCGCGGTGACCCCGGCGGCGCCGTCCGAGCCGACCGGCACCGGGCCGATCCGGTCGCGCAGTTCGAGGACGAGGCGCTCGGCGCCCTTCTTGCCGATACCGGGCACCCGGGTCAGCGCGGCGGTGTCGGCGTTGGCGATGGCCTTGCGCACCGCGTCCGGGGTGTGCACGGCGAGCACCGCCTGGGCCAGCCGGGGGCCCACCCCGCTGGCGGTCTGGAGCAGCTCGAACAGCTGCTTGGCGTCGTCGTCGGCGAAGCCGTAGAGGGTGAGCGAGTCCTCCCGGACCACCAGGCTGGTGGCCAGCCGGGCCGGCTGGCCGACCCGCAGCTCGGCGAGGGTGCCGGGGGCGCACTGCACCGCCAGGCCGATGCCGCCCACCTCCACCACGGCGTGGTCCGGACCGGTCGCGGTCACCGTGCCGCGAACGCTGGCGATCATCGCGCTCCTCCTCGTCGTGCCCGCTCGGCCGCCAGGGCCAACTTGGACCGGGTGCCGCCGCGCCAGATGTGGCAGATGGCCAGGGCCAGGGCGTCGGCGGCGTCGGCCGGCCGGGGCGGCTCGGGCAGCCGCAGCAGCCGGGTGACCATGGTCGTCATCTGCGCCTTGTCCGCCTGACCGGAACCGGTCACCGCCGCCTTGACCTCGCTCGGGGTGTACGTCTGCACGGGCAGTCCGGCCCGCGCCCCGGCGAGCACGGCGATCCCGCTGGCCTGGGCGGTGCCCATCACGGTGCGGACGTTGTGCTGGGTGAACACCCGCTCCACGGCGACCGCGTCCGGTTGGTGCTCGGCGACCAGGTCGGTGAGCGAACGGTCCAGGTGCAGCAGGCGCAGCGGCAGATCGTCGGCCGGGTCGGTGTAGACGACGTAGTAGGCGATCAGGGTGCACGGCCGGCCCGGCACGCCCTCGACCACGCCGACCCCGCACCGGGTCAGCCCCGGGTCGACGCCCAGCACCCGCACGCCGTCTCCCTCCCCCAGCCGCCAGCAGTACGTGTGTTCGACACCCTACTGGTGCCGCCGGACGGCCACCGGGCGGGACACGCCCACCCGTCGCGGCCGACTCCGTCACCGCCGCGTCGGGTCGACCTCGACCGTGACCGCGACCCGGTCCCCGTCGTCCTTGCCGGCGCGGATCCGGGCCGGCACGGGCAGCAGCCAGCCGGCCCGCCGGTCCCGCCAGACGCTGGTCGACCAGGCGCGGCCGTCGACGGTGGCGGTCACCGGCACCCGGCCGAACGGCCCAGCCGCGTCCGGCGCGTGCGCCGCCGGCACCGGGGCGAACACCCAGCCGCCCGTTCCCGACCAGCGGATCAGCGTCGCCTCGAAGGACGGCGACCCGGTCGGCTCCACGCCCGTCATGTCCACCTCCGGTCCGTCCGGCCGGCCCACGCCGCCCGGTCGCCGGGCCGGCCGCGGGCGGCCGGAGCCACCATGTCACCACCCACCGACAGGACGGCGAGATTGAGCCGCCGCACCCGGGCCGGCCGCAGGCGGTGCGCGCCACACACTGAAGCGGTCGAGTATGTGTCGTCGCCCCATGTGCCGCCGGCCACACAACTCGTAGCTTTGTGCGCCATGACGGCAGAACCCGTGGCGGTCCCCCACGTCGTACGCGTCGACCTCTCCGGTCGTAGCGCCCTGGTGACCGGTGGTGGCAGCGGCATCGGCCGGGCCTGCGCCCTGCGCCTGGCGGCGGCCGGCGCGGCGGTGCTGGTGGTCGACCGGAACGTGGAGGCGGCCAAGGCGGTGGCCGCCGAGGCGGGCGGCCGGTCCGAGGGGATCGACCTCGCCGACCCGGCCGCGGTCGACCGGATCGACACCGACGTGGACATCGTGGTGAACAACGCCGGCCTCCAGCACGTCGCGCCGGTGCAGGAGTTCCCCGTCGAGCGTTTCGAGTACATCCAGCGGGTGATGGTCGAGGCGCCGTTCCTGCTGATCCGCCGGGCGCTGCCGCACATGTACGCCAACAACTGGGGCCGGATCGTCAACATCTCCTCGGTGCACGGGCTGCGCGCCTCGCCGTACAAGGCTGCCTACGTGTCGGCGAAGCACGCCCTCGAGGGGCTGTCGAAGGTGGTCGCACTGGAGGGCGCCGCGCACGGGGTGACGGCCAACTGCATCAACCCGGCGTACGTGCGGACCGCCCTGGTGGAGAGCCAGATCGCGGACCAGGCGGCCACCCACGGCATCGGCGAGGACGAGGTCGTCGAGAAGATCATGCTGGCCCGGGCGGCGATCAAGCGGCTGATCGAGCCGGAGGAGGTGGCGGAGCTGGTGGCGTACCTGTGCTCGCCGCCGGCCGCGTTCATCACCGGCGCCTCGATCGCCCTCGACGGGGGCTGGACGGCCAACTAGTGGCCCCGCGCACAATGTCGGTCATGTCGTCGCCGGTCGAGTTCCTGGAACTGTTGGCCCGGGAGGCCGCCGCGGTCGAGTTCGAGGGACCGCTGGTGGCGGCCCGGGCCGCCGGTCTGCCCGCCGAGCGGCTCGCCGAGCTGGAGCAGGCCAAGGTGGTGGCGCTGCGGGTCCGCGCGCTGCTGGAGCGGCGGCGCCGGCGGGAGACCGAGCTGTCCGGCCTGTACGACACGGCCAGCGATCTGGCCGGGCTGCGCGACCTGGACGACGTGCTGCGGGCGATCGTGCACCGGGCGAGGATCCTGCTCGGCACCGACGTGGCGTACATGACGCTCAACGACGACGAGCGCGGCGACACGTACATGCGGGTCACCGACGGCTCGATCTCGGCCCGGTTCCAGCGGCTGCGGCTGGAGATGGGCGACGGTCTCGGCGGCCTGGTGGCGCAGACGGGCACCCCGTACGTCACCTCCAACTACCAGGAGGACGACCGGTTCCGGCACACCGGGGAGATCGACGGCGGGGTGGGCGAGGAGGGCCTGGTGGCGATCCTCGGCGTGCCGCTGCGGCTCGGCTCCAGCGTGATCGGCGTGCTGTATGCGGCCAACCGCTCGGCCCGGCCGTTCGCCCGGGAGGAGGTGTCGCTGCTGGTCTCCCTGGCCGCGCACGCTGCGGTGGCGATCGACACCGCCCGGCTGCTGGCGGAGACCCGCTCGGCGTTGGAGGAGCTTTCGGCGGCGAACAGCACGATCCGGGCGCACAGCAGCTCGGTGGAGCGGGCCGCCGCCGCCCACGACCGGATGACCGCCCTGGTGGTGCGCGGCGGCGGCATGGAGGACGTGGCGGCGGCGGTCACCGACGTGCTCGGCGGGGCGCTGCTGGCGCTGGACGCCGAGGGGCGGCGGCTGGCCCGGGTGGGCGAGATCGAGGAACCCGACCGGGCGGACATCGTGGAGGCGGTGGCCGCGTCCCGGACCGAGGGACGCAGCGTCCGCCGCGGTCCGCTCTGGTACGCCGCGGTGGTGGCCGGCGCGGAGAACCTGGGCGCGCTGGTGCTGCGCCCGGACGGCGAGCTGGTCGACGCCGACCAGCGGATCCTGGAGCGGGCCGCGCTGGTCACCGCGTTGCTGCTGCTGTTCCGGCGGACCGTGGCCGAGGCGGAGGGGCGGGTCCGGGGCGAGCTGCTGGACGACCTGATCGCCCGGCCGTTGCGGGACGCCGACGCGCTGCGCAGCCGGGCCCGCCGGCTCGGAGTGGACCTGGACGCCCCGCACGTGCTGGTGGCGGTCGGCGACGACGCGATCGCCGCGACCGGCTCGGCCCGGCAGCGGGTGCTCTCCTGGGCCACCACGTACGCCTCGACCCGGGGCGGGCTGGCGGCGGCGCGGGACGGCCGGGTGGTGCTGATGATGCCCGGCGGCGACGCGGGCGGGGCGGCCCGGGCGGTGGCCCGGGACCTGTCCCGGGTGACCGGCCGGCCGGTGACCGCCGGGGCGAGCGGGCCCTCGACGGGCCCGGCGTCGCTGGCCACCACGTTCACCGAGGCGGAGCGCTGCCTGACCGCGCTGGGGGCGCTGGGCCGGGCCGGGCAGGGGGCGAGCACCGCCGAGCTGGGCTTCGTCGGGCTGCTGCTGGGCGCGGTCGGCGACTCGGGCGACCGGGACGTGGCCCGGTTCCTCACCGCGACCGTCGGCCCGGTGGTGGACTACGACGCCCGGCGCGGCACCGCCCTGGTCAAGACCCTGGAGGCGTACTTCGGGGTGGGGGGCAGCCTGGCCCGGGCGGCGGAGCTGCTGCACGTGCACGTGAACACGGTGACCCAGCGGCTGGAGCGGGTGGGGCAGCTGCTCGGCGCGGACTGGCAGAAGCCGGAGCGGGCCCTGGAGGTCCAGCTCGCCCTCCGCCTGCACCGCCTGCGTACGCCCGCCGGCTGAGCCGTCCGGTAGGACCCGGTCACCCGGGCGGGCTTGCTCACCGACCTCGCGAAGCGGTTGGCCGGGCCCGCCCGGGAGACGGCGCCGGCCCGGTCCCTCGCCGCGGCCCGGACGATCGCGCCGGAGCGGCGGGGCGACGGGTTTCGAGGTCATCGACGAGCCCCGGTCGGCGTGCAGGACCTCGGGCCGGACACGCTTCCCGGCGCCCACCGAGCTCATCCGGCTGCTCGACCCGGGGCCGCGCTGACGGTCAGCGCACCCGGAGGCCGTCCAGCACGCCGTCGACGATCCGCTCCGGCAGGAGCTTGTCGTCCAGTTCGGGCTGCCAGCGCAGCAGCCGCTGCATCAGCATCGGCCCGCTCAGCAGCGCCATTGCCAGGTCGATGTCGAGGTCGGCGCGGAGTTCGCCGGCGCGCATCCCGCGCTGGAGCACCTGCCGCATCAGCTTGCGGCGCGGCTCGACCATGCTCCGGTAGAGCTGTAAGTGGACCGGGCTGCGGTTCACCTCGGGCACCAGACACGGCATGATCTTGGCGGCCCGCGGGTCGACGTTGTGCCCGATCCCGCCGACCAGCAGCACCAGGTCGTCGCGGACGGAGTGGCCGGCCGGTTGTGGCGGGGTCCCCTTGAGGGTGCGCAGCGCGTCGAGCAGCAACGCGTCCTTGCCCGGCCAGCGGCGGTAGATGGTGGCCTTGCCGACGCCGGCGCGGGCGGCGATCGCCTCGATGGAGAGCGCCTCGATGGTGCTCCCCTCGGCCAGCAGGTCGAGGGCGGCCTGCACGATGGCCTCGTCCGCGCGGACGCTCCGCGGTCGACCGGGCGACCGCGGAGCGTCGGCGTGGGTACTCATGTCGGACATTGTCGCCGAACCTACGGGGTCCCGGCCAGCTCCCGCTCGGAGGCCGGCCGGGTCTCGGTCACGATCAGCGGCCGGCCCGGCATCCAGCGGAGCACGATGACGATGCCGAGGGCGGCCACCAGGGCGGAGATCACTGCCGCCCAGTGCATCGCCGAGACGAACGAATCGTTGGCCGCCGCGATGAGCTGCGGTGCCGCGGGGCCGAGCCGGTCGGCGACCGCGTACGCGCCGGAGATCGACTCGCGGGCCGCCTCGTGCGCCGGGGTGGGCAGGCCGGACAGGGCCGGGGTCACCTCGTTGCGGTAGACGGCGGAGAGCACCGAGCCGAGCACCGCCACGCCGAGCGCGCCGGCCACCTGGCGGACGGTGTTGCTGACCGCCGAGCCGACGCCGGCCTTCTCCCGGGGCAGCGCCGACATGATTGACTCCGTGGCCGGCGGCATGATGTTGGCCATCCCGGCGCCCTGGACGAAGCCCAGCGCCGAGAAGATCCAGATCGGCGTGTCCGCGTCGATGAGGACGAACGCGCCCAGCGCGACGGCGGTGAGCAGCAGGCCGACGGCGGAGACGGCCCGGCCGCCGTAGCGGCGGACCATGGCGGCGCTGCGCGGGGCGAAGACGAGCTGGGCGACCGCGAACGGCAGGAAGAGCAGGCCGCTCTCCAGCGGGCTGTAGCCGCGGACCAGCTGGAGGTAGAACGCCCCGAAGAACATCACGCCCATCGCGGCGAAGAAGACCAGCCCGACCATCGCCACCGGGGCGGCGAACCGGGGCACCCGGAACAGCCGGACGTCCAGCGACGGGTGGTCGCTGCGCAGCTCGTGGGCGACGAACCAGGCCAGCACGGCGACGCCGCCGGCGATCGCGGCCCAGACCGGCAGCCGGTCGAAGCCGTGCTCGCCGCCGTCGATGATGCCGTAGGTCAGGGCGACCAGGCCGACCACGGAGAGCAGCACGCCGGGCAGGTCCACCCGGCCGGGACGCGGGTCGCGCGACTCCGGCACCAACGCGGCGACCAGGACCACGCCGAGCGCCACCACCGGCACGTTGATCAGGAAGACCGAGCCCCACCAGTAGTGCTCCAGCAGCGCGCCGCCGAGGACCGGGCCGATGGCCACGGCGAGGCCGACCGCACCGGCCCAGACGCCGATCGCCCGGGCCCGCTCCCGCGGGTCGAAGACGTTGGAGATGATCGAGAGGGTGACCGGCATGATGGCCGCGCCGCCGACCCCCATCAGCGCGCGGGCCGCGATCAGCTGCCCCGGGTCGTGGGCGTACGCGGACAGCAGCGAGGCCAGCCCGAACAGGGTCAGGCCGACGAGCAGGAAGCGCTTGCGACCGAGCCGGTCGCCGAGCACGCCGAAGGTGAACAGCAGGCCGGCGAAGACCAGGGTGTAGGAGTTGATCGCCCACTCCAGCTCGCCCTGGCTGGCCCCGAGGCCGTGCACCGGGTCGGCGAGGGTACGCAGGGCGACGTTGAGGATCGTGTTGTCGAGGACGACCACGAGGAGGCTGATCACCAGCACCCCCAGGATCGCCCACCTCCTCGGGTGTCCGGTGTTCTCGTGCGGCTCCATGTCCGGTTCTCCCCCCGGCTCACCCGCGTCGAAATACGAAACGGGGCAGACTCGTAACGTTGCCGAGCGTAGGCGAGGGCGTTTCGATACGGAACCGGTTCGTATTGTTTGTGGGCCAGGTCACCTGGCCGGGCGGGGCTCCGACCGCACCGGCCCGCCCGACGGCTCAGGCGGGCGGGCCGGCGGCCAGCGCGAGCCGGAGCGCCGCGTCCCGTGCCGGCAGGAGCCGGCGGGCCTGGGAGAGCCGACCCGCCCACCGGGCCGCCGCGGCGATCCGCTGGGTCGGCCGACGCCGCCGCCGGTCGTACGCGCGCAGCGCGGCCGGGACGTCGCCGGCGCCGCGGAGGCAGCCGGCCAGCGCCACCGCGTCGATCAGCGCCTGGCAGGCGCCCTGCCCGAGATCGGGCGTCATGGCGTGGGCGGCGTCGCCGAGCAGGGCCACCCGACCGGACACGTAGGACGGCAGGGGGGTGAGGTCGCGGACCTCGTGGCGCAGGATGCCGTCCGGGGTCAGCGCGTCCAGCAGCCGCGGGATCGGCTGGTGCCAGTCGCCGAAGAGGCGGCGCAGCTCGGCGACGTCGTCGGCGGGCGCGGGACGGCCCTCGGGGAGCGCGACGGCCGCGTACCAGTTGGTCCGCCCGGAGCCCGCCGGGGTGAGGCCGAACTTGCGCCCCCGCCCCCAGGTCTCCCCGCCGGCCGGGACCTCGATGTCGGCCACCCCGCGCCAGGCCACGGTGCCGGCGTAGCGCAGCGGGTAGCGGTCACCGTGCAGCGCGGCCCGCACCACGCTGCCGATCCCGTCCGCCCCGACCACCAGGTCGTACGCCTCGACCAGGTCGGCCGGGTCGGCGACCGGGGCGGCGAGGCGCAGCACCGGAGCGGGCAGCGCGCCGGCCAGGACGGCGAGCAGCGCCGGGCGGGTGACCAGGTGCA
The DNA here is from genome assembly GCF_047200535.1 of Micromonospora mangrovicola. NCBI lineage: Bacteria > Bacillati > Actinomycetota > Actinomycetes > Micromonosporales > Micromonosporaceae > Micromonospora > Micromonospora mangrovicola. The sequence goes on from NZ_JBJZOG010000006.1 coordinate 22,435, forward strand.
CCGGCTCACCGTGCCGCCGCTCCAGCCGGTCCACGTCGATGGTGGCGATGCGGCTGCCGTCCGGGCGCAGGATCCCGCCGCTGGCCTGCCGGCGCCCCCGCCGCCGCACCTCCTGCCCCACTCCGAGGGTGTCCAGGGCGCGCATCGCGCCGGGCCAGATGCCGAGCCCGGTGCCGGTCTCCGGGAGCGCCGCGGACCGCTCCAGGACGGTCACCGACCAGCCGGCGGCGCGTAGCCCGATCGCCGCCGCGAGCCCACCGACTCCCCCGCCGACCACCGCCGCACGCATCCCCATGCCGCCACCGTACTACAGATGTAGTTCCCTCCACTACGCCTGTAGTCTGTCCGGTGTGACGGACCGGCGACAGCTTCTGCTCGACGCGGCCATCCGGGTGCTCGGCACCCGGGGACTGCGGCAGCTCACCCACCGCGCGGTGGACGCCGAGGCGGGTCTGCCGGAGGGCTCCGCGTCCAACGCGTTCCGCACCCGGGAGGCGCTGGTCGCCGGCGTGTTCGGCCGCCTGGTCGAGGTGGAGACGGCGGCCTGGCAGCAGCTCGCCGGGGAGCTGCCGCCGGCCGACCCGGCCGCCTTCGCGGCGGTGCTCGGCCGGCTGATCCGGCAACTCACCACCGAGGGGCGCGTGCTCACCCTGGCCCGGTACGCGCTCTTCGCCGAGGCGGCCGTCCAACCGGCGCTGCGCCGCGAGGTCGCCGCGGGACGGGAACGGCTGGCCGAGTGGGGCCTACCGGTGGTCGCCGCGCTCGGCTCGACCGATCCGGCGGCCCACTTCCCGATGCTGCTCGCCCTGGTGGACGGCCTGCTCAGCAACCAGCTCGCCGGCCCGGTGGACGACTTCGACCCGGAGTCGGCGGTCGCCGCCCTGCTCCGCGGCATCCTGCCCGGCTGAGCCCTCCCCGGACCGGCGTCGACCGGGGCCCCTGCTCCGCCGCAGGCGTCGACAAGGGCCCCTCCTCACCGGCGGCGGGCGACTCCACGGCGCAGGGCCAGCTGGGCGATCGTGCCCCAGATTCCCCGCCGGAACAGCAGCACGACGAGGACGAAGATGCCGCCGGTGACCAGGCCGATCGCCTCGAATCCGGAGAACGACAGCCAGTCCTCCAGGCGGACCACCAGAGCCGCGCCGAGCACCCCGCCCCAGAGAGTGCCGATGCCGCCGAGCACCACCACGATGACGGCCTTGCCGGAGGTGGTCCAGTGCAGCACGTCGAGGGAGACGAACCGGTGGCTGACCGCGAAGAGCCCGCCGCCGAGCCCGGCCAGGAACCCGGAGAGGACGAACGCGGTCAGCTTGTAGCGGTGCACCGGGTAGCCGAGCGCGCGGGCCCGGGCCGGGTTGTCCCGGATGCCGACCAGCACCCGGCCGAACGGCGAGTGGACGATCCGCCAGGCGGCGAGCAGGCCGAGCAGCACGATCGGCAGGATCGCATAGTAGAAGTAGTAGTCGTCGGAGAGGTCGACTCCGAAGAACGAACGGGGCACGCCCTGGAGGCCGTTCTCGCCCTGCGTGACCGAGCGCCACTCGTTCGCCACGTAGTAGACCATTTGCGCGAAGGCCAGGGTGACCATCGCGAAGTAGATGCCGGTGCGCTTGACCGCCAGGTAGCCGATCGGCAGCGCGAGCAGCGCCGCCGCCAGGGCCCCGACCAGCACGGCCGCCGGGAAGGGCAGGCCGGCGTTGACCGCCACCAGGCCGGTGACGTACGCCGAGGTGCCCCAGAACGCGGCGTGCCCGAAGGACATCAGCCCGGTGAAGCCGAGCAGCAGGTCCACCGAGACCGCGAAGAGCGCCCAGCACAGCATGTCCAGCGCGACCGCCGGGTAGAGCCCGTTGGGCAGCCAGAGCGCCACGACCAGGCCGACCGCGAGCAGCGCGTACCGGACCCAGCCGGGCGCCCGGGCGACGGTGAGCATCCCGGACGGCGGGGCGGGCCGGGACGACTCGTCGGCGGGGGTGTCGACGGCGCTGGTCATGCCGGGGCCTCCTCACGGCCGAACAGGCCGGCCGGGCGCCAGAGCAGCACCACGGCCATCACCACGAAGACGACGGTCTGCGACACGATCGGGAAGTCCGACAGGTACGCCTCACCCCACGCCTGGATCAGGCCGATGCCGAAACCGGCGGCGACCGAGCCGAAGATCGAGCCGAGGCCGCCGATCACCACCACCGCGAAGACCACGATGATCAGATCGGCGCCCATCAGCGGGTTCACCGCGCGCATCGGGGCGGCGAGCACCCCGGCCAGCCCGGCCAGGGCGATGCCGAAGCCGAAGACCGGGGTGACCCACTTCCCCACGTCGATGCCGAACGCGCGGGTCAGCTCGGGCCGCTCGGTGGCGGCCCGGACCACCATGCCGACCCGGGTCCGCCCCAGCACCCACCACACCACCGCGCAGAGCAGCACGGTGAACCCGAGGATGAAGACCCGGTAGGTGGGAAAGTCGAACAGTCCGAAGTCGACCGACCCGCTCAGCTCGGTCGGGGTGGCGTACGGGCTGGACTGGATGCCGTACCGGGACTTGACGAGGTCCTGGAGGATCAGCGTCAGACCGAAGGTGAGCAGGAAGTTGTAGAGCGGGTCGAGCCGGGTCAGCCGGTGGATCACCAACCGCTCCAGGACCATGCCGAGCAGGCCCAGCGCGACCGGCATGATCACCAGCGCCGCCCAGAACGGCACGCCCGCCTCGGACAGCAGCACGTACGCCCCGAAGGCGCCGAGCATGTAGAAGGCGCCGTGGGCGAAGTTCACCACCCGGAGCATGCCGAAGATGACCGCGAGCCCGAGGGCGAGCAGGGCGTAGAACGCCCCGCTCACCAACCCGTTGAACGTGTTCTGCAGGAAGCCGGACATCGTTCGTCAGAGCTTGCAGTCCGGGGACGGGGCGCGGAACGCCTCGGCCGCCGGGATGGTCTTCAGCACCTTGACGTAGTCCCAGGGCTCGGTCACCTCGGCCTGCGGCTTCACCTGGGCCAGGTACGCGTCGTGGATGACCCGGTGGTCCTCCGCGCGGATCTTGCCGTTGCGCAGGAAGACGTCGTTGAGCTCCTTACCCTCGAGGTTCTTCACCACGGCGTCCGCGTCGTCGGTGCCGGCCGCCTGCACCGCCTCCAGGTACTGCATGGCGGCCGAGTAGTTGGCGGCGTGGGCGAAGGTCGGCCGGGCGCCGGTCTCCTTCTGGAACCGGTCGGCCCACTCCCGGTTCTGCTGGTCGAAGTTCCAGTACCAGGCGTCGGTGTAGGTGGTGCCGGCCAGCGCGGCGGGGGTGAGCGAGTGGATGTCGGTGAGGAACATCAGGCCCACGGCCAGCCCGATGCCCTTGTCCCGCAGCTTGAACTCGTTGTACTGCTTGACCACGTTGACCAGCTCGGCGCCGGCCTGCATGGTGCCCAGCACGTCCGGCTTCGGGTTGAGCGTGGGGGCCTTCAGCAGGAAGGACGAGTAGTCGCCGCTGGTGTTCGGGAACGGCGCGCCGTCCTTGCCGATGACCTTCCCGCCGGCCTGCTCGATCGCGGCGGAGAAGTTCTTCTCCATGTCCTGCCCGAAGGCGTAGTTCGGGTAGAGGATGTACCAGTTCTTGCCGATCTGCTCGGTGGTGGTCTTCCCCGTGCCGTTGGCCAGCATGTAGGTGTCGTACGCGTAGTGGAACGTGTACTTGTTGCAGCTCTTGCCGGTCAGGTCGGTGGTCGCCGCGCCGATGTTGAAGTAGAGCTTCTTCTTCTCCTTCGCCACGTCGGCGACCTTGAGCGCGGCCGACGAGGTCGGCACGTCCAGGATCGCGTCGACGCCCTTGCGGTCGTACATCTCCTGGGCCTTGCTGTTGGCTACGTCCGGCTTGTTCTGGTGGTCGGCGGTCTCCACCGTGATGTCGGTGGTGATCGCCTTGTCGCCGTACTTGGCCTTGAAGTCGGCGACGGCCATCTCCACGGCCTTCACCGAGTTCTTCCCGGACAGCTCCGAGTAGGCCCCGGACTGGTCGTTCAGCACACCCAGCACGATCTTGTCGCCGGTCAGCTTCGAGTCGCCGCCGGACTGGGGGCCACCGCCGCCGCAACCGGCCAGCAGCACCACCATCGCCGCCGAGGCGGCGGCCACACCCACGCCTGAACGCATGTCCATCCCCTTCGTACCGCGCGGTTCGCGCGGGTCAGCGTCGTTTCAGATGCCGAGGTACGCCAGCAGCTCGCGCTCCCGCGAGCGCACCTCGGAGTTGTCCATCGCCTCCGCGATCCGTCCCTCGGCCAGCAGGTAGTGCCGGTCGGCGACGCCGGTGGCGAAGTGCAGGTTCTGCTCCACCAGGAGCACGGTCACGCCGTGCTGCTTGGCCTCCCGCAGCAGGTCACCGACCTGCTGCACGAGCAGCGGCGACAGCCCTTCGGTGGGCTCGTCGCAGAGCAGCAGCCGGGCGCCCATCCGCAGCACCCGGGCCAGCGCGAGCATCTGCTGCTCGCCGCCGGAGAGCATGGTGGCCGCCGAGTCACGCCGGGCGTACAGGGCGGGAAACGCCTCGTAGATCCGCTCCAGGGGCCACGGGTCGGGGCCGACCCGGGGCGGCAGGGTGAGGTTCTCGGTGACGGTCAGCGTGGCGTACGCGCCACGGTCGTCGGGGACCCAGCCGAGGCCGGCCCGCGCCCGCTTGTACGCCGGCAGCTTCGTGACGTCCCGGCCGTCCAGGGTGATCGTGCCGCGCTGGCCCGGGTGCAGCCCCATCACGCAGCGCAGCAGGGTGGACTTGCCGGCGCCGTTGCGGCCGACCAGGGTGACCACCTCGCCGACGGCCACCTCCAGGCCCACCTCCCGCAGCACCTGCGCCTCGCCGTACCAGGCGGAGAGGTTGTCAATGCGCAGCATCGGTGGCTCCCAGGTAGGCGGTGATGACCCGCTCGTCGGCGCGGACCTGCTCGTACGGCCCCTCGACCAGCACCTTGCCGGCCTGCAGGACGGTGACGGTGTCGGCGAGCCGGCCGACGACGCTCATGTTGTGCTCGACCATGACCACCGTCCGGCCCGCGCGGACCGTGGCGATCAGGTCGACGGTGCGGTCGACGTCCTCCATCCCCATGCCGGCGGTGGGCTCGTCGAGCAGCAGCACCTTCGGGTCGAGGGCGAGGGCGATGGCCAGCTCCAGGGCCCGCTTGCGCCCGTACGCCAGCGCCTCGGCCGGCGCCTCGGCCAGCTCGGCGAGGTCGACCATGGCGAGCAGCTCGTCGGCCCGGTCCCGGTAGCGGCGCATCAGCTTGGCCGAGCGCCAGAACCGCCAGCCCAGCCCGCTGGGCGACTGGAGGGCGAGCTGCACGTGTTCCCGGGCGGAGAGCTGCGGGAAGAGGCTGGTGATCTGGAAGGAGCGGGCCACGCCCAGCCGGGCGACCCGCTCCGGGGGCAGCCCGGTGACGTCCCGGCCGGCCAGCTCGATCCGCCCGGCGCTGGCCGGCAGGAAGCCGGTGAGCAGGTTGAACAGCGTGGTCTTGCCGGCGCCGTTCGGCCCCACCAGGGCGTGCACGGTCTCCGGCGCCACGTCGAGGTCGACCCCGTCGACCGCCCGGAAGCCCCGGAAGTCCCGGGTCAGCCCGCGGGCCGACAGGATCGCTTGCCCGGCCATCGCCTCACCCTCCGCAGGTTCGCCGGCGACGACCAGGTCGGTGACCGGGGTCACAGGGACGTCGCGTGCAGGAAACCTACGGCGCGTCGAAGCGGTCGAGCCATGTCGATTCCCCACACATTCGGCCGGCGCTGAACGGGCCCGACCCCCATAGGGACGGGCCCGCTCGCCCCCGCCGACCCCGCCCGAAAGGGATCGGCGGGCGTCGACATGTGGTGCGCCACCGTCACCGGGCGGCGGTGTACTCCGGCAGGGTGAGGCCGTCGGCGTGGCGGAAGAACAGCCGGGTGGCGAGCCCGCGCAGCGGGCGGGAGGTCATCGCGCGCATGGACGCGTCCCGCATCCGGATCGCGGCCCGGCTGCCCGGCAGGAACCCGCCGATACCCCCGCCGGGCAGCTCCTGGCCCTTCGCGACGTGCCCGCGCAGCAGCTCCTCGTAGCGGCGGTACGCGATCCGGTGGTCGCCGCGCGCGGCGGCCAGCTCACCGGCCAGCAGGTATGCCCCGACCAGGGACAGGCTGGTGCCCTGTCCGGTCAGCGGGGAGGGGCACCAGGCGGCGTCACCGAGCAGCGCCACCCGGCCGACGCTCCAGGCGTCCATCCGCACCTGCGCGTACCGGTCGAAGTAGAAGTCCCCGGCGTCAGCCATCGCGGCCAGCAGCTCCGGGGCGCGCCAGCCCACGTCGGCGAAGCGGGCGGCGAGCAGGCGCTGCTGGGCCGCCCGGTCCCGACGGTCCACGTCCAGCTCCGGCGCGGCGAAGCTGAACAGCGCGCTGGACCGGCCGTGCCGGTTCGGGCGGGTGCCCACCACCCGGCCGCCGGGGGCGTTGTGCAGCAGGAACCAGCCGGTCCGGTCCGGGTACGGGGTGGTGAAGTAGGCCAGGTACGCCCCGAGCGGCCGGACGTACGCCGACTCGGGGCCGAAGGCGAGGGCCCGGGTGGCCGAGTGCGAGCCGTCCGCGCCGATCACCAGGCCGACGGTGCGCGGGGCGGAGCGGGTGAAGGTGAGCCGCACCCCGTCGCCGGCCTGGGTGAGCGTCTCGATCGAATCGTCGAAGACGTACTCCACGTCGGGGCGGGTCTCCTCGTACAGCAGCCGGGCCAGGTCGCCGCGCTCGATCTCGAGGTCCGCGACGATCCCCTCCCCGGCGAAGGCGTCCACCGGCATCCGGGCGCGCACCTCGCCGCGCGCGTCGACGTACGCCATGCCCTGCTCGCGGACGGACTCGGCGCGGATCCGGTCGGTCAGCCCCATCCGGTCGACCACCTCGCGGGCGGTCCCCCGGACGTCGACCGCCTGCCCGCCGGGACGGAGCCCGGGCGAGCGTTCCACCACGGTGACGGCGAAGCCGTACCGGCGCAGCCAGAAGGCCAGGGCGGGGCCGGCGATGCCGGCGCCGGAGATGAGCACGGTCCTGTCGTCCACCAGAGCGCTCCCGAGTTTCGTGCGTACACCGTCGACCCGGTTCCTCCGGGTCCGCGATGGACGGTAGGTGCATGATGTTCCACCCGCCCGTGGCGACCTAGTACGCTCGGTCCACGAGGGCCGGAACGGGCGCCTCGTACTAGTACGCTTCGCCGGGAGGACCGGGATGACCGGCAGGCAGCCGCCGTACCGGCGGATCGCCGCGGAGATCCGCCGCCGCATCGACCTCGGCGAGCTGCGACCCGGCGACCCGGTGCCCTCGGCCCGGCGGCTCACCCGCGAGCACGGGGTGGCGATCGCCACCGCCACCAAGGTCCTCGCCCTGCTCCGCGACGAGGGCCGGGTGCTGACCCGGCCAGGGGCGGGCACCGTGGTCGCCCCGGCCCGGACGGTGGGGCCAGGGCCCGGGCGGGACCCGAACGGGACGGGGCCGGCGCTGAGCCGCGAGCGGCTGATCCGGGCCGGGATCGTGCTCGCCGACGAGGGCGGGCTCGGGGCGGTGTCCATGCGGCAGCTCGCCGCCGACCTGGGCGTGGCCACCATGTCGTTGTACCGGCACGTGCGCGGCCGGGACGATCTGGTCCTCGCCATGGCCGACGCGGCGCTGGCGGACGCCCCGCTGCCCGCCGTCGCCCCGGCCGGCTGGCGGGCCCGGCTGGACCTGCTGGCCCGGGCCCAGTGGGCGGCCTACCGGCGACACCGCTGGCTGCCGCACGTCATCTCGATGGCCCGCCCGCAGCCCCTGCCGAGCGGCATGGCGCACACCGAGTGGGCGTTGCGGGCCACCGCGGGCCTGGGCCTGGACCGGCACGTCCGCTGGCACGTCGCGGTCACGCTGATGGCGTACGTGCGGGGCATCGCCACGAACCTGGAGATGGGCGCGCAGGCGGTGCAGGACACCGGCCTCAGCGACGAGCAGTGGGTGGACCAGCACCAGACCACCTTCCAGCGGATGATCGCCGGCGGCGGCCTCGCCACCATGGCCGCGCTGACCAGCGAGGGCCAGCTCGACCTCGACCTGGAGACCGTCTTCGACTTCGGCCTGCGCCGACTCCTCGACGGCTACGCCACGCTGATCGAGGGCCGGCCCGACGCCGAGGTCAGTCCGGGAAGGTGACCACCCAGCGGGCACCCTCGCCGCGGGCCAGCCGGCCGAACGCGTCCGGCGCCTCGTCCAGCCCCACGGTGCCGCTGACCAGCGGGCGCAGGTCGAGGGTGCGGTCGGCGAGCGCGGTGGCCAGCTCCGGCACCTCGCGGTCCGGGTCGGACGACCCGTACACGGAGGAGCGCAGGGTGCGGGCGGAGTGGAAGACGTCCAGCGCGGAGAGGGTGAGCAGGTCGTCGTTGCCGCCCATGCCGACCACGGTGACCGCTCCCCCGCGCCGGGTCAGCCGCCAGGCGGCCCGGATGGTGGCGGCCCGGCCGACGCACTCGAAGGCGTGGTCGACTCCCCGGCCCTCGGTCCGGGCGCGTATCTCCTTCGACAGCCGGTCGTCGGCGAGCAGGAAGTCGGTGGCGCCGGCGGCCAGGGCGAGGTCCCGCTTGGCCGCGGCGACGTCGACGGCGAGGATCGGTGCGGCCCCGGCCCGGCGGGCGGCGGTGAGCGCGGCCAGCCCGACCCCGCCCAGCCCGATGACGGCGACCGACTCGCCGGCCGCCACCCGGGCGGTGTTGCGGACCGCGCCGGTGCCGGTGAGCACCGCGCAGCCGAGCAGGGCGGCCTGCTCCGGGGGCAGGCCCGCGGGGATCGTGACGGCGGCGTGCTCGGGCACCACCACCTCCTCGGCGAGTGCGCCGAGACCGAGGGTGACGTGCAGCGGGGTGCCGTCGGCGGTCTCCCCCCGGGGCGCCGCCGGGGCGGTGTTGGCGGTGCAGAGCCAGGGCTCGCCGTGCCGGCAGTGCCAGCAGGACCGGCAGGCCGGGGCCCAGTTGAGCACCACCGGAGCGCCGACCGCCAACCGCGTGCCCGGGCCCGCCTCGGCCACCACCCCGGTCGCCTCGTGCCCGAGCACCAGGGGGTACGCCGGCGCGAGCGTGCCGTTGACCATGGCCAGGTCGGAGTGGCAGATGCCGGCGGCCCGGATGCGGACGCGCAGCTCGCCGGGGCCGGGAGCGGGCAGCCGTACCTCCTCGACGGCCGGGGCGGCGTCCCGGCCGCGGACCACCAGGGCCCTCATCGCTGGATCGCCTTGAGCTCGGTGAACTCGGCGATCCCGTGGGTGCCCAGCTCGCGGCCGAGGCCGGACTGCCGGTAGCCGCCGAACGGGGCGAGCGGGTTGAACGCGCCCCCGTTGACGTCCACCTGGCCGGTACGCAGCCGGCGGGCGACGGCGAGGGCCTGTTCCTCGTCGGCGGACCAGACCGCGCCGGCCAGCCCGTACCGGGAGTTGTTGGCGATGGCGACCGCCTCGTCGGTGTCGTCGAACGGGATGACCGCGAGCACCGGGCCGAAGACCTCCTCCTGGGCCAGGGCGCTGTCCGGGTGCACGTCGGCGAAGACGGTCGGCGCGACGAAGTGCCCGCGCGGCGGCAGCGGGGCGTCCGGGCCGCCGGCCACCAGCCGCGCCCCGTCGGCGAGGGCCCGCGCGACGTGGCCGCCGACCCGCTCGGCCTGGGCGGCGGAGACCAGCGGGCCGAGCCGGGTGGCCGGGTCGAACGGGTCACCGAGCCGGTAGCCGGCCACGGCCGCCGCGACCAGGTCGAGCGCCTCGGCGTAGCGGTCCCGGTGCACCAGCATCCGGGTCCACGCGGTGCAGGTCTGCCCCGAGTTGAGCAGGGCGTTGCCGACGCCCACCTTGACCGCGGTGGGCAGGTCGGCGTCGGCGAGGATCAGGTTGGCCGACTTGCCGCCGAGTTCGAGCGCGACCCGGGCGATCCGGTCGGCGGCGAGGTGGGCGATCCGGCGGCCGGTGACGGTGGAACCGGTGAACGAGACCAGGTCGACGTCCGGGTGGGCGGCGAGCGCCTCGCCGACCACCGGGCCGGTCCCGGGCACCAGGTTGACCACCCCGGCCGGCAGCCCGGCCTCGGCGACCGCGTCGAAGAGCAGGTACGCGGTCAGCGGGGTGAGTTCGCTGGGCTTGAGCACCACGGTGCAGCCGGCCGCCAGGGCCGGGGCGACCTTGGCGACGACCTGGTGCAGGGGGTAGTTCCACGGGGTGATCGCGGCGACCACGCCGACCGGTTCGCGGACGACGAGAGAGTTGCCCACCAATTCCTCGGCCGGCGGACGGGCGGCCAGGTCGACCGTGCCGCGCAGCACGGTCAGCGGCAGCCCGGCCTGCACCCGGGTGGCGAGCTTGAGCGGCGTGCCCAGCTCCAGCGCGACGGTCCGGGCGACCTCGTCGGCGCGGGCGGCCAGCGCGGTGTGCAGCCGGTCGAGGTGGGCGGCGCGCTCGGCGGGCGCGGTGGCGGCCCAACCGGGGAACGCGGACCGGGCGGCGGCGACGGCCCGGTCCACATCGGCGGGGGTGCCGGCGGGGACCTGCCCGATGATCTCGCCGGTGGCCGGGTTCTCGACCGGGATCGACGCACCGTCCGCCGGGTCGACCCACCCCCCGGCGACGTGCAGGTGACGGCGGACCAGCAGGGCGGGGGGCGCGGCGGCGAGATCCATGGCGTCCTTCCGGAAGGTGCGGGGTTTCGGACGCTACTCCCTGCCGGCGGCGTGCTCCAGCCCGGCGACGGTCCGCTCGTACTCGGCGGCCAGCCCGTGCAGCAGCGCGTCCAGGCCCAACGCGAAGGCGCCCTCGTCGACGCTGCGCTGATGCCCGGGGAGCCGGTGCGCCTGGCCCAGGTGCGGGTGCGTGGCGTACAGCGCCGGGTCCTCGACGAAGCCCCGCGCGAACGACCCGAGCGCGGACCCGGCCACGTAGTAGCGCAGCGCGGCGCCGATGTGGGTGGCCCGCGCGGGCGGCCAGCCGGCCCGCACCAGGCCACCGTAGACCGCGTCGGCCATGGCCAGGGCGGCGGGTCGCCGGCCCGGCCCCTGGGCCAGGTACGGGACGATGTTCGGGTGGGCGGCGAGCGCCGCCCGGTAGGACCGGGCCCAGCGCCGCAGTGCCTCGCACCAGTCGTGTCGGCCGAAGGCACTGACGTCGACGGTGGCGGTGACGGCGTCCGCCACGGCGTCGAGGATCTCGTCCTTCGTGCCGAAGTGGTTGTAGAGCGACGGGCCCTGCACGCCGAGGGCGGCGGCCAGCCGCCGGGTGGAGAGCGCGGCCAGCCCGTCGGCGTCGATCAGGGCGAGCGCGGTGGCGACGATCCGCTCCCGGCTCAGCAGGGCCTGTCGGGGTCGTGGCACGCCTTTCCATCCTCCCCTCGCAGCCGACTGCGAGGGAACCCTAACCGCGGACGAGGCGGTGGTGCCTCACCTCGGACGGTGGAAGGAGGGGTCTGGACGGATGAAAACTTGCACCGCTAGTTTGAGCGTGATCCGCCACCGCGCCGACGCCGAGGGGGCACACCGTGGACTTCGCACTGTCCGACGAGGAACGGGGCGTCCGGGACACCGCACGCGCCTTCATCACCCGTGAGGTGATGCCGCTGGAGCAGGAGGTGCTGCGCCGCGAGCGGGCCCACCGGCCCGGCCTCGACCGCTCCGAGCTGCGGGAACTCCAGCTCAAGGCGCGCAAGTTCGGTTTCTGGGGGCTGGCCACGCCCGAGGAGTACGGCGGGATGGACCTGCCGGCGGTCATGCAGTCACTGATCTGGACCGAGCTGGGGCGTACCTTCGTGCCGTTCCGGTTCGGCGGCGAGGCGGACAACATCCTCTTCCATGCCAGCGAGGAGCAGAAGCGGGAGTTCCTCATCCCCACCATCGAGGGGGAACGGATCTCCTGCTTCGCGATCACCGAGCCGGGTGCCGGCTCCGACGCGGCGAACATCCGGCTGCGCGCCCGCCGCGACGGCGACGACTGGGTGCTGGACGGGGAGAAGACCTTCATCACCAACGGCAACGACGCCGACTTCACGATCGTCGTCGCGGTGACCGACCCGGACCGGGGCGCCCGCAACGGCGGCGCCACCGCGTTCCTGGTGGACCGGGAGATGGGCTGGCGGTCGGAGTTCATCCAGACGATGGGCGAGGGCGGCCCGGCCTCGCTGGTCTTCGAGGGCGTACGGGTGCCGCACCGCAACATCCTCGGCGCGCAGGGGCAGGGCTTCGCGCTCGGCATGGAGTGGATCGGCAAGGGCCGCTACACCATCCCGTCGCACGCCATCGGCATCGCCGAGCGGGTGCTGCAGATGGCGATCGACCAGGCGAACACCCGGGAGACCTTCGGCGCCAAGATCGGCACCAACCAGGCGATCCAGTGGATGATCGCCGACTCGGAGACCGAGCTGGAGGCCGCCCGCTGGCTGGTGCTCAAGGCGGCGTGGACGGTCGACCAGGGCCTGGACCCGCGGCACGCGTCCTCGATGGGCAAGCTCTACGGCGCGGGCATGGTGAACCGGGTGGTGGATCGGGCGCTGCAGATCCACGGCGGTATGGGTTACACCCGTGAGCTGCCGATCGAGCGCTGGTACCGGCAGGTCCGGCTGTACCGGATCTTCGAGGGCACCGACGAGATGCAGCGGCTGATCATCTCCCGCGACCTGTTGCGCGGGTACACGAAGATCGGCGGCCACCTGGCCTGAGTGGCGACGGCGCCGCGCCGCACCGTGGCGCGGCGCGGGACGCGCCGGCCCCAGTTGTCGGGGGTGCCCACCCGGTCCCGGGGTGGGCGCCCCCGACCCGGCTCGTCAGCCGGTCAGCGCGTCCAGGGCCAGGTCGACGTCCGCGTCGCTGGTGTACAGGTGGAACGACGCCCGGACCCGCCCGGCCCGCACCGCCGCCCGCACCCCGGCCCGGGCCAGCCTCTCCTGCGCGTCCGGCACGGCCACGCTCACGATCGCGCTGTCGCCCGGCGGCCGGCCCAGCCCGGTGAGGAACCGGTTGGCCAGCGCCACGTCGTGCTCCCGTACGGCCGGGAGGCCGACCTCCAGCAGCAGTTCGAGGGCGGGTGCCGCCCCGAGGTAGCTGAACCAGGCGGGGGAGATGTCGAAGCGCCGGGCGTTGTCGGCGAGCCGCAGCGGCGGCCCGTAGTAGGAGGTGTGCGGGTCCGCGCCGGCGTACCAGTTGGCGGCGTCGGGACGCATCCGGTCGCGCAGCGCCGGGGCCAGGTAGCCGAACGCCGCGCCGCGTGGCGCCATCAGCCACTTGTACGCGGCGACCACCACGGCGTCCGCCCGGCCGGCGTCGAAGGGCAGCCAGCCGCAGGCCTGGGTGGCGTCCACCGCGACGAGGGCGCCGTGCGCCCGGGCCGCCGCGACGATCTCCTCGTACGGGGCGACCGCGCCGTCCGAGGACTGGACCAGGCTGAACGCGACCAGGTCGGTGTCGGCGTCGATGGCGTCGACGAGACCGGCCAGCGGCACCGTGCGCACCCGCACCCCGCGCTCCTGCTGCACCAGCCAGGGGAACAGGATCGAGGTGAACTCGACCTCCGGGACCAGCACGGTCGCCCCCGGCGGCAGCGCGGCCGCCACCGGAGCGAGCAGCTGCGACGCGGTGCTGCCCACGGCCACGTCGGCGGCGGACACGCCGACCAGGCCGGCGAAGGCGGCGCGGGACCGGCCGACCGCCTCGTCCCAGACCTCGAAGGAGACCCGCCCGGCCCGCCAGTCGGCGAGCACGTCCTGCAGCGCTGTCCAGGCCGGGTCGGGCGGCAGCCCGTAGGTGGCGGTGTTCAGCCATCCGGGCTCCGGCTGCCACAGCTTCTGCGCCTGCTCAAGGTCCATGTGGGCGACGCTAGTGCCGCCGCCCGGGCGAAGGTCAGCGCCAATTGCGCGATGGTGGCCCCTCGGGCCCGGCGGTTACCGTCGGGGCCCGCCCCGCCCCGGAGGTCACCGATGATCCTCGAGATCCGCACCTACCGCCTGAAGCCCGGCACCGTCGACGAGTTCGTGCGGGTGATGCGCGAGGAGGCCGCACCGCTGCTGGCCCGCTCCGGCATCCGGGTGGTGGCCGCGGGGGCGTCCCTGGCGCGCGAGGACGGCCACGAGGAGGCGTACCTGATCCGGGCCTTCCCCACCCTCGCCGTCCGCGACGAGCAGGAGACGGCCTTCTACGGCAGCGACGCCTGGCGGGACGGACCCCGGCAGGCGATCCTGGCTCCGATCGAGAGCTATCACACCGTGGTGCTGGAGACCGCCGACGAGGCGGCGGAGGTGCTGCGGCGCTCCTGAGCGCCGACCGACCCGCCGGCGGCCCGGCCCGTCCTGGGCCGGGCCTCGACCGGCGGGCGGCCGTGCGGGGCCTCCGGGAGCGCCGGGCCGGGGCCCGGTGCGCCCCCGGAGGCGACCGTCGCGCGTCAGGCCGGCGCGCCCGCCAGCGCGGGTGCCTGCTGGCCCGCCTCGTCCGGGCTGGGCTGCTCCCCGTCCGGCTCGTCCTCGTCGAGCATGGTCGCCTCGTCGAACGGACGCTCCCCCGCGAGCACCGCGCGGGCCTGCTCCCGGTCGAACTCGCCGGTCCAGGTGCCGATCAACACGGTCGCGACGGCGTTGCCGGCGAAGTTGGTCAGCGCCCGGGCCTCGGACATGAACCGGTCGATGCCGACGATCAGCCCGACGCCGTCGACCAGGTCCGGCCGGTGCGACTGGAGGCCGCCGGCCAGCGTGGCCAGGCCGGCGCCGGTGACCCCGGCGGCGCCCTTGGACGCGATGACCATGAAGGCCAGCAGGCCGATCTGCTCGCCGATCGCCATCGGCTTGCCCATCGCGTCCGCGATGAACAGCGACGCCATGGTCAGGTAGATCGCGGTGCCGTCCAGATTGAAGGAGTAACCGGTCGGCACGGTGATACCGACGACCGGCCGGCCGACGCCGAAGTGCTGCATCTTGGCGATCAGCCGGGGCAACGCCGACTCCGAGGACGAGGTCGACAGGATCAGCAGGAACTCCCGGCCCAGGTAGCCGAGGAGCTTGAAGATCGAGATCCGGGCGACGAGCCACAGCAGCGTGCCCAGCACCACGAAGACGAACACCACGCAGGTGGCGTAGAAGCCGAACATCACCTGGGCCAGGCTCTTCAACGCGTCCACGCCGGTCGCGCCGACCACCGCGGCGATCGCCCCGAACGCGCCGATCGGTGCCACCCACATGATCATCGCCAGCACCTTGAAGACGAGCCGCTGCAGCACCCCGACCGCGCGCAGCACGGGCTCGCCACGCCGGCCCATCGCCTGCACGGCGAAGCCGACCAGCAGGGCGACCAGCAGCGCCTGGAGCACCTCGCCCTCGGTCAGGGCGGAGAAGAGGGTGGTCGGGATGATGCCGAGCAGGAAGTCGACCGTGCCGCCGCTCTCGCCACCGGCGGCGGCCTTGCCCGCCCCGGCCAGGTCCGCGCCCAGGTTCAGGCCGGCACCGGGGTGGATGATGTTGCCGACCACCAGGCCGATGGCCAGCGCGACGGTGGACATGACCAGGAAGTAGCCGAGGGCGAGACCGCCCACCTTGCCGACCTTGGCCGCCTGCCGGACGGATCCGACGCCGAGGACGATCGTGCAGAAGATGACCGGCCCGATCATCATCTTGATCAAATTGACGAAGCCGGTGCCGAGCGGCTTCAACTCCTTGCCGAACTCGGGCGCGACGAGGCCGACCACGATGCCGGCGAGGACGGCCAGAATGACCGCCAGATAGAGGTACCGGGTCCGGTCCCGGCGGGCGGGCCGGGCGGCCACGGGGGTGGGTGTGGTGGTGTCCATGCCGACAATGTGAAGCGCGTCTCAGCAGAGGGCACGCTTGCGTTCATTCTGTTCACCCGCGTGAAGCACAGCCGAAACCGCACCGGCCGGATGCGCCAGACTTGCGGGGCGAACAGCGACGGAAGGAGGGGGACGTGGCCCGGCGGCAGTGGAGCATCGCGGGGCAGCTCTTCGCCCTCCAGGCCGTGGTGGTGACGCTGCTCGTCCTGGCCGGCGCATCCGGGGCCGCCCTGCTGGCCCGCAACGACTCCCGGCAGGCGGCGCGGGAGGAGGTGCTCGCCGTGGCGCAGACCGTGGCCCACTCCCCCGCGGTCCGCACCGCCCTGAGCTCGCCCGACCCGGCCGCCGCCCTCCAGCCGTACGCCGAGTCGGTCCGGGTGGCCACCGGAACGGACTTCGTGGTCGTGATGGCCCCGGACCGGACCCGCTACTCGCACCCCAGCCCGGAGCTGATCGGCAAGCCGTTCATCGGCGACATCGCCCCCGCGCTGGCCGGCGAGCCTGCCTTCACCACCACCAACGTCGGCACCCTGGGCGAGTCGGTGCGCGCGGTCGTCCCGGTGTACGGCGACGGCCACCGTCTCGTCGGCCTGGTCTCCGTGGGCATCACCACCCAGGCGATCAACCGGAAGCTGCTCGCCCAGGTCCCGGTGCTGCTCTACGCCGCGGTACCCGCCCTGGCCCTCGCCGCCACCGGGTCCTGGCTGCTCAGCCGCCGGCTCCGGCGGCAGACCCACGGCCTCGGTCCGGCCCAGATGACCCGGATGTACGAGTACTACGACGCCGTGCTGCACTCCGTACGCGAGGGGCTGGTGGTACTCACCCGGGACCGGCGGGTGGCGCTGGTCAACGACGAGGGTCGCCGCCTGCTCGGACTCGACGAGGACGCCCCGGTGACCGACCGGCCGGTGACCGGCATCGACCTGCCTCCGGCGGTGGCGGAACTGCTCAGCTCCGGGCGGGACACGCACGACGAGCCGGTCCTCGCCGGTGACCGGGTGCTGGTGGCAAACCAGCGGACCACCCGCTTCGAGGGGGCGGTGCTCGGCACCGTGCTGACCCTGCGCGACCAGACCGAGCTGCGCAACCTGGCCAGCGAGCTGGACACGGTCCGCGCGCTCACCGAGGCGTTGCAGGCGCAGACCCACGAGTCGGCGAACCGGCTGCACACCGTGCTGACCCTGGTGGAGCTGGGCCGCACCGACGAGGCGGTGCGGCTCGCCACCCGGGACCTGGACCTCGCCCAGCAGCTCACCGACCAGGTGGTCGGGGCGGTGACCGAACCGGCCCTCGCCGCGCTGCTGCTCGGCAAGTCGGCCCGGGCCGCGGAACGCGGCGTGGACCTGGTCGTCGACCCGGACTGCCGGCTCGACGACAGCCCACTGCCGACCACCGAACTGCTCACCGTCGTCGGGAACCTGGTCGACAACGCTCTGGAGGCGGTCGCCGGCACCGCCCCGCCCCGCCGGGTACGCGTGCTGGTCGGCACGGTCGACGACCAACTGGTGGTCCGGGTGGCCGACACCGGACCCGGGCTGGACCCGGAGCGGGTGGCCGACGCGTTCCGCCGCGGCTGGTCCACGAAGAGCGCCGGCCGGGGGCTGGGCCTGGCCCTGGTCGGGCAGGTGGTCCGCCGACACGGCGGCAGCTCCGACGTCGGGCGCACCGACGACGGGGAGACCGTCTTCACCGTCCGGATGCCGACCCCCCGGGAGCCGCGATGAGCGAGCGGGTCATCAGGCACGGCGCGGTGACGCCTCATGCCGGCACGCGGCGCGGCGGAGCGCCTGCATGAGCGAGATCCGGGTGCTGGTGGTGGAGGACGAGCCGCTGCTGGCGGAGGCGCACAGGGCGTACACCGAGCGGGTGCCGGGCTTCGTGGTGGTCGGGGTGGCGCACACCGCGCGGGAGGCGATGGCGGTGCTGCGGCAGCGCGGCGGCGCGGACGTCGACCTGGTGCTGCTCGACTTCCGCCTGCCCGACCTGCCGGGGCTGGACGTCTGCCGGGCGCTGCGGGCCGCCGGCAGCAGCATCGACGTGCTGGCGGTGACCTCGGTGCGGGACCTGGCGGTGGTCCGTACCGCGGTCTCCCTCGGGGTCACCCACTATCTGCTCAAGCCGTTCACGTTCGCCGCGTTCCGCGACAAGCTGGAGCGCTACGCCGAGTACCGGCGGCAGGCGCTGGCCGAGGGCGAGGTGGCCGCCCAGCACGAGGTGGACCGGATGTTCGCCACGCTGCGCGGCGCGGCCCGGCACACCCTGCCGAAGGGCCTCGACGAGCACACGCTGAACACCGTGCTGGCCGCCCTGGGCGCCGACGGGCGCTCCGCGACCGAGGTCAGCCGGCGGACCGGCATCTCCCGGGTGACCGCCCGCCGCTACCTGGAGTACCTGGTCGCCGCCGACCGCGCGGTCCGCGCACCCCGCTACGGCACCCCCGGCCGACCGGAGGTGGAGTACCGGCCGATGTGACGGCGGGGCGGCTCAGCGGTCGTGCCGGAGCAGTGGCCGCAGGATCCGGCGCAGCGGGCCGGGTGGGGGCGCCACCACCGACGCCCGCGCCGGATCCGTCGGGTCGATACCCGCGTCCTCCAGCCGCTGCTCCAACGCCTCAAGGCCGTGCTCGCGCCGGAAAACCTTCTCCGCCTTCGTGATCGGCAGCAGCCACAGCACCCGGATGTGCCCCTCCGGAAAGGCGCAGACCTCCAGGTCCGGCTCCCAGAGGTACGGCAGGCTCACCAGCAGGTGGTCGCAGCGGGACCGGGGCAGCCACGGCTGCCCGATCGGCACGGTGTGACCGAGGTCGAGCGCCTGCCGCCCGCCGGCCGCGTGGTAGTACGCGGTCATCGTCACCGTCTCGACGTGCCGGTCGGACGGTTCGGCGGCGTAGAGGACGAACTCGAGACCGTGCCCGTGATGCTGGGTGGCGTCCCAGAGACCGGCGGTGACGTACAGCCAACCGACCTCCCGGGGCGCGGGTGCCAGGCGGAAGATGTGGAACCCGGGAACCCGGTGATGGATCGGCCCGGCCGTTGGCGGAAGCACCGCCAGCGTCCGGTCCGGGAACCGCCCCCGGAGGTGGTCCCGAAGGTGCACGGCGGAGGGCGGCAGCTCATGATCCATCGGCCGATCGTCGCATCCCGTGGCCGGACAGATCAGCCGGGAACGGTAGGTCGGCGAGCGCCCGCCGGACCTCCTCCCGGACCCGGGGCAGCGGCCAGGACGCGATGTCGGGCAGGGCGTGCGTCTCCCGCAGCCGGCGTACGGCTGCCAGGCCGACCGGGTACCCGCAGCGCGTGGGCAGGTTCCCGGCGAGCGGTGAGTCCCGCATGAGGAAGTAGGCGGCGTGATGCTCCGGGTCGGCCGCGTCGAGGTCGTCCCGGATTCGATCCACGATCTGCGACCAGCGGAGGCGGCACTCGTCCAGCCAGGACCGGTAGCCGGGGTGACCGAACCAGAGGTATTCCTCGGCGCGCCGTCCCGGATCGAGCTCCGCCGACACCTGGGTGGCCAGTCCTTCGGTGAGCAGCGCATTCGCCACCCCGTGGTCGGGCCACTCGTGGATCCCGGCCCGGCGGTCGTGCACGACGTGTGCTGCCTCGTGCAGTACGAGGAGCCAGTCGTCACCCGGCGGTCCGACCTGTTCCACGGCGAGGAACAGGGCCAATCGGCCGTCGAGGGTGTCGGCCCAGCCGTTGGCCCGGTGCAGGCCGACCAGCAGCACGCACTCCACCGGGTCGCCGGGATCCGACCAGCCCAACGCGGCGCAGACGGCGCCCACCCCGGCGGGCAGCAGCACGCGGACCGCGGCTGCCCGGGCGGCGAGGTCGGCGGCCCCGGTCACGGAGCCCGAGCAGGATCCCGTCCAGGTTTTCCGCGCCCGTCCACTTCCCGCCGCGGTCCAGTACCCGGAACAGCTCCTGGTGCCGACCCAGGTAGCGGGACCGCCAGCGGTCCGGCCAGCTCTCGACGGGTGTCCCGGCGCAGTCGTCGAGGCAGGCGAGGAAGTCGGGCACCAGGTCACGTATCCGCAGCAGCTCGGTGGCAGGCACCCCCCGATGCTGTCCCCACCCTCGTGCTCCCCGCTGCCCCCGGCCTGGGGAAAGTAGCGGCCGAGCGCCGGAGGTCAGCTCACGTTGGCCGGGCCGAGGACGCTCTTCAGGTCGCCCATCAGCGCGGTGGTCGCCGCCACCCGGAACGGGCCGAGGCGCAGCGTGGTGACCTTGCCGCCGTTGAGCAGCTTGACGTGCACCTCGGTGTCGCCGGGGTGCAGCACCAGGGTCTCCTTGAGCTTCTCCACCAGCGGCGGGGTGCAGCGGTGCACCGGGATGGTCAGGGTGACCGGCTTGTTCGCCGGGTTGCTGCTGATGTCCGGCATGGACATGTCCATCGCCATGATCCGGGGGGTGTCGTCGCGCCGGTCCACCCGCCCCTTCACCACCACGATCGCGTCCTCGGCGATGTACTGGCCGATCACCTCGTAGGTGTTGGGGAAGAAGAGCGTCTCGACCCCACCGGCGAGGTCCTCCAGAGTGGCCGAGGCCCATGCCCGGCCCTGCTTGGTGACCCGGCGCTGCACGCCGGAGAGGATGCCGGCCAGGGTGACCACCGCCCCGTCGGGCACGGTGCCCTCCTCGGAGAGCGCGGCGATGGTGGTGTCGGCCGCCGCGCCGAGCACGTGCTCCAGGCCGAACAGCGGGTGGTCGGAGACGTACAGGCCGAGCATCTCGCGCTCGAAGGCGAGCTTGTCGCGCTTGTCCCACTCGGACTCGCCGATGACCGGCATGACCGTGGTGCTGCCGCCGGTGTCAACGTCGCCGAAACCGGCACCGAACAGGTCGTACTGGCCGACCGCTTCCTTGCGCTTGACGTCGGCGAAGGCGTCGATGGCGTCGGCGTGCACGGCGAGCAGGCCCTTGCGGGTGTGCCCGAGCGCGTCGAACGCCCCGGCCTTGATCAGGGATTCGATGGTCTTCTTGTTGCAGACCACCGCGTCCACCTTGGACAGGAAGTCGTAGAAGTCGGCGTACTCGCTCTTCTCGTCCCGGCACCGCATGATCGAGGCGACCACGTTCGCGCCGACGTTGCGCACGGCCGCCAGGCCGAACCGGATGTCCGCGCCGACCGGGGTGAACGGCCCGGCCGAGGTGTTCACGTCCGGTGGGAGGACCTGGATCCGCATCCGGCGGCACTCGGACAGGTACATCGCCATCTTGTCCTTGTCGTCGCCCACGGAGGTGAGCAGCGCCGCCATGTACTCGGCCGGGTAGTGCGCCTTCAGGTACGCGGTCCAGTACGACACCAGGCCGTACGCGGCCGAGTGCGCCTTGTTGAAGGCGTAGCCGGCGAACGGGACCAGGACGTCCCACACCGCCTGGATCGCCTCGTCGGAGTAGCCGCGCTCGCGGCAGCCGTCCCGGAACGGGATGAACTCCTTGTCGAGGATCTCCTTCTTCTTCTTGCCCATCGCCCGGCGCAGCAGGTCGGCCTGGCCGAGGGTGTAGCCGGCGAGGATCTGCGCGGCGCGCTGCACCTGCTCCTGGTAGACGATCAGACCGTAGGTGGGGGCGAGGATCTCCCGCAGCGGCTCCTCCAGCTCCGGGTGGATCGGGGTGATCTCCTGGAGGCCGTTCTTGCGCAGCGCGTAGTTGGTGTGCGAGTCGACGCCCATCGGGCCGGGTCGGTAGAGCGCCAGGACGGCGGAGATGTCCTCGAAGTTGTCCGGCTTCATCAGCCGCAGCAGGGAGCGCATCGGCCCGCCGTCGAGCTGGAACACGCCCAGGGTGTCGCCGCGGGCGAGCAGCTCGTAGGCCTCCCGGTCGTCCAGCGGCAGGGCCAGCAGGTCCAGCTCCTTGCCGTGGTTGAGCTGGATGTTCTTCACCGCGTCGTCGATGATCGTCAGGTTGCGCAGGCCGAGGAAGTCCATCTTCAACAGCCCGAGCGACTCGCACGTCGGGTAGTCGAACTGGGTGATGATCACCCCGTCGGAGTCCCGGCGCATCAGCGGGATGTGCTCGATGATCGGCTCGGCGGACATGATCACGCCGGCGGCGTGCACGCCGGTCTGCCGGATCAGTCCCTCGATGCCCTTGGCGGTTTCGATGACCTTCTTGACGTCCGGGTCCGACTCGTAGAGCCCGCGGATCTCGCCGGCCTCGGCGTAGCGCGGGTGCTTCGGGTCGAAGATGCCCGACAGCGGGATGTCCTTGCCCATCACCGCCGGGGGCATCGCCTTGGTGATCCGGTCGCCCACCGCGTACGGATAGCCGAGCACCCGGGCCGAGTCCTTGATCGCGGCCTTCGCCTTGATCGTGCCGAAGGTGGCGATCTGCGCGACCTTGTCCTCGCCCCACTTGTCGGTGACGTACCGGATCACCTCACCGCGCCGACGCTCGTCGAAGTCGATGTCGACATCCGGCATGGAGACGCGCTCGGGGTTGAGGAACCGCTCGAAGATCAGGCCGTGCGGGATCGGGTCCAGGTCGGTGATGCCCAGCGCGTACGCGACCAGCGAGCCGGCCGCCGAGCCACGGCCCGGACCGACGGCGATGCCCTGGCTCTTCGCCCACTGGATGAAGTCGGCGACCACGAGGAAGTACGACGGGAAGCCCATCTGGATGATGACGCCCAGCTCGTACTCGGCCTGGACGACGTGCCCCTCCGGGATGCCGTTCGGGTACCGGCGCTTCAACCCCGCGAAGGTCTCCTTGCGGAACCAGGACTCCTCGGTCTCCCCCTCCGGGATCGGGAACCGCGGCATCAGGTTGTGGAACTCGAACATCCCGGTCGGGTCGACCTTCTCGGCGACCAGCAGGGTGTTGCGGCAGCCCTGCTGCCACAGCTCGGAGGAGTCGACCGCGCGCATCTGCTCGGCGGACTTGACGAAGTAACCGCCGCCCTCGAAGCGGAACCGGTTCGGGTCGGCGACGTTGCTGCCGGTCTGCACGCAGAGCAGCACGTCGTGCGCCTCGGCCTGCGCCTCGTGGGTGTAGTGCGAGTCGTTCGTGACCACCGGCGGGATGTCGAGCTTGCGGGCGATCTCGGTCAGCCCGTCCCGGACCCGCTTCTCGATCTCGAGGCCGTGGTCCATGATCTCCAGGAAGTAGTTCTCCTTGCCGAAGATGTCCTGGTACGCGGCGGCGACCTTGAGCGCCTCGTCGAACTGGCCGAGCCGCAGCCGGGTCTGCACGGCGCCGGACGGGCAGCCGGTGGTGGCCATGATCCCCTCGGCGTGCTCGGCGATCAGCTCCATGTCCATCCGGGGCCACTTGACGTAATGACCCTCCATCGAGGCGCGCGAGTTGAGCGTGAACATGTTGTGCAGGCCGGTCTTGTTCGCCGCCCACATGGTCATGTGGGTGATCGCGCCGTTACCGGAGACGTCGTCGCTCTTCTGCTCCGGGCGACCCCACTTGACCCGCTGCTTGTGGAAGCGCGACTCCGGCGCCACGTACGCCTCGACGCCGAGGATCGGCTTGACCCCGGCCGCGGTCGCCTGCTTGTAGAAGTCGTTCGCGCCGTGCATGTTGCCGTGGTCGGTGATCGCCACCGCCGGCATGCCGAGCCGCGCCGCCTCGGCGAAGAGGTCCTTGAGCCGGGCCGCCCCGTCGAGCATCGAGTACTCGGTGTGCACGTGCAGATGCGCGAACGAATCGGCCATGCGTGGCGCCCCCCGGCGGTGTGGATCTCGGTGGTCGGAGCCGACCGGGACCTACCCTACCGAGGTGATCTGACGGGCTCCACCGTCCGCGCCGGGGGTGGTCTCCGTCTCGTTCGGCGACCGCTCCCGGCCCGCCCGGCGCAGCGGCCACAAGGCGGACCGGGCCGCGCGCCATTCCATTGGCGCGCGGCTGACACAATAGTGTGTGGCACACGGTATAGTGTGAGACATGGTGAGCGACGAGATCCTGCGGACCCATCTCCAGGAGTTGCGGCGGGGCACCGTGGTGGTGGCCAGCCTGGTCGCCCTGCGCCGACCCGACTACGGGTACGCGCTGCTGCAACGGCTGGGCGCGCATGGCTTCCCGGTCGACGCGAACACGCTCTACCCCCTGCTCCGGCGGCTGGAGGAGCAGGGGCTGCTGACCAGCGAGTGGAACACCGAGGAGAGCCGGCCGCGGAAGTTCTACCGGACCAGCGACGACGGCGAGGCGGTCCTGGACCGACTCCTGGCGGACCTGGCCGCGGTGCAGACCTCCGTCGCCGGGCTGATCGAAGGAGTCGACCGATGAGCACGCTGACCGACCGCTACCTCGCCGCCACCCTGCGGGCGGTGCCGGCACAGCGCCGCCCGGAGCTCGCCGACGAGCTGCGGACCTCCATCGAGGACATGATCGACGACCGAACCGGCGGCGGGCAGGACCGGGCCACGGCCGAACGGGAGGTGCTCACCGAGCTGGGCAACCCCGAGCAGCTCGCCCCCCGCTACTCCGACCGCCGGTTGCAGCTCATCGGCCCGCGCTACTTCCTGGCATGGTGGCGACTGCTGCGTACGCTGCTCAGCTACGTCCCGGCGACCGTGGGCGTGGTGACCGGCGTGGTCAAGGCGACGGCCGGCGGAGACCCTGGCGCGGCGATCGGCGCCGGGGTCGCCAGCGCGCTGCAGACCGCGGTGCAGACGGCGTTCTGGGTCACCCTCGTCTTCGCCGTCATCGAGCGCGCCGCCCCCTCGCTCGACCCGCCCGCGTGGAGCGTCGACCAACTCCCCGAGTCGGCGGAGAAGCCGCGGGCGGCGCTGGTCGACAT
The DNA here is from genome assembly GCF_047200535.1 of Micromonospora mangrovicola. NCBI lineage: Bacteria > Bacillati > Actinomycetota > Actinomycetes > Micromonosporales > Micromonosporaceae > Micromonospora > Micromonospora mangrovicola. The sequence continues at coordinate 46,973 of NZ_JBJZOG010000006.1, forward strand.
CTGCGCCTCGATCGCGTTCCCGGTGGTCGCCATCGCGTTCCTGCCCTGGCAGCACTTCCAGCCCTGGGTGTCGGGCGACGGCTCCCGGCTGCCGATCCTCGACCCGGCGCTGTGGAGCTTCTGGCTGCCGGCGCTGATCGCGGTGCTGGTGGCGAGGATCGGCCTGGAGCTCGCCAAGTACCGGGCCGGGCGCTGGACCTGGCCGCTCGTCGGGGTCAACGCCGTGCTGGAAGTCGCGTTCGCCGGGCCGCTGATCTGGCTGCTGCTCACCGACCGGCTGCTCAATCCGGCGGTGGCGGAGCGGTTCGAGTGGCTGCGCCAGGGCGACGCGCTGCACGGAGCGCCGCTGGCCGTCGTCGCCATCGCCGCCGCCGTCGTGTGGAATGTGATCGACAGCGCGGTCAAGGCGCGGCGGCAGGCCACCTGAGGCCGCCCCGGCCCGGCGCCCCGTGCGCCGGGCCGGGCACGCATCGGCGCCGGTTGAGCTCGGCGGCACGTCAGACGTCGCGCGCGGGATCAGCCGAGTTTCCCGGCGATGCCGTCGGGCAGGATCTCCAGCCCCGCGTCGAACATCTCCGTCGCGTCCAGCTGGGCACCCTCGGCGAAGAGCCACGCGAGGGTCGGGTGCCGGCCGTCCCCGACGGCCCGGGCGAGGTAACGCAACTGCTCCTCCGGCGGCACGTGGGCCGTCGCCCCGGCCGGCACCCGGAGCAGCTCCAGCTGCAACTGGCCGACCACGTACCCGAGGAAGGCGTTCGCGGCGTGCATCAGGACGGCCGGAGACAGGCCCGGTCGGTTCAGGGCGGCGAAGAGCCACCCCTGGTACGCCAGGCCGTGCGGACCGTACGGCGGACGGCTGCCCAGCAGCGTCACGTACCAGGGGTGGCGGCGGGCGACGACGACCGTGGCGGCGGCGAGGGCGCGTAGCCGGTCCCGCCAGTCGCCGGCGTCCGGCCCGGGCAGCTCGATCTCGCCGCAGGCCGCGTCGGCGATCAGGTCGAGCAGGTCGTCGCGGGAGTCGAGGTGCCGGTAGAGCCGCATCGGGAGCACGTCGAGCCGGGCCGCGACGCCGCGCAGGGTCACCGCGTCCAGGCCGCCGGCGTCGGCGAGGGCGCAGGCGGCGACGATCGCCGGGCGGTCCAGCGGCGGCCGCTGCCGGCGGGACGACTCGGGGCGTTCCCAGACCACGCTCATGGCACGGGGCGCGGCGGACCCGAAGGTCCCGCCACGCCCTCGCTTTCCGTGGGTCAGCCGACGGCGGCCATGACCTCGTCGGAGACGTCGAAGTTCGCGTACACGTTCTGCACGTCGTCGCAGTCCTCGAGGACGTCGATCAGCTTGAAGACCTTGCGCGCGCCCTCCTCGTCCAGCGGCACGTTGACGCTGGGGATGAGGGAGGACTCGGCCGACTCGTACTCGATGCCGGCGTCCTGCAGGGCGGTACGCACCGCGATCAGGTCGGTCGGCTCGGAGACCACCTCGAACGCCTCACCGAGGTCGTTGACCTCCTCGGCGCCGGCGTCGAGGACCGCCATCATCACGTCGTCCTCCGTGGTGCCCGGCTTCGGCACGATCACCACGCCCTTGCGGGAGAACATGTACGACACCGAGCCGGCGTCGGCGAAGGAGCCACCGTTGCGGGTCAGCGCCGTGCGCACCTCGGTCGCGGCGCGGTTGCGGTTGTCGGTGAGGCACTCGATGAGCAGCGCGACGCCGTTCGGGCCGTAACCCTCGTACATGATCGTCTGGTAGTCGGCGCCGCCGGCCTCCAGGCCGGAGCCGCGCTTGACCGCGCGGTCGATGTTGTCGTTGGGGACGGAGTTCTTCTTCGCCTTCTGGATGGCGTCGAAGAGGGTCGGGTTGCCGGCCGGGTCGCCGCCGCCGGTCCGGGCCGCCACCTCGACGTTCTTGATCAGCTTGGCGAACATCTTGCCGCGCTTGGCGTCGATGACGGCCTTCTTGTGCTTGGTGGTCGCCCACTTTGAGTGGCCGGACATCTCATACCTCCGTCTGTTGACTCACGCCTGCGTCGACTGTCCGCGCCCGCGCCACGCCGGGACCGACGTGCGGTCGGATGGGGGGGCGGCGGCGGGCGGTGAGCCCTGCCGAACCGCGGCAATCCTACCGAGGTCGCGCCCGTCGGTGTCACACACGTCACCGGCCCGGGCGCGGAACGACCCCCTGCCCGGCGGGGAGGGGGTCGTTCGGCACGCCCTCAGGCGGCCCGGACGAGCTCCACGAAGTAGCGGTGCAGCCGCAGGTCGCCGGTCAGCTCCGGGTGGAACGAGGTGGCCAGCAGGTTGCCCTGCCGGACCGCGACGATCCGGTCGGCGGCCGGGCCGTCGGTGACCCGGCCGAGCACCTCGACGCCCGCGCCGACCCGCTCGACCCAGGGGGCCCGGATGAAGACGGCGTGGAACGGCGCCCCCTCGACCCCGGTGATCTCCACCGGCGCCTCGAACGAGTCCACCTGCCGGCCGAACGCGTTGCGCCGGACAGTCATCTCGATGCCCTGGAAGCCGCGCTGGTCGGGCCGGCCGTTGAGCACCTCCGCGGCCAGCATGATCATGCCGGCGCAGGATCCGTACACCGGCATGCCACCGGAGATCCGCTTGTCGATCGGCTCGCGCATCTCGAAGATGTCGGCGAGCTTGCTCATCGTGGTGGACTCGCCGCCCGGGATGACCAGCCCGTCGACCGCGTCCAGCTCGACCGGCCGGCGCACCGGGCGGGCGTCGGCACCCGCCCCGACCAGGGCCGCGACGTGCTCACGCACGTCGCCCTGGAGGGCGAGCACCCCGATCACCGGCCTGTCGCTCATCGTGTGGTCGCTCCTTCTCGCGTCTTCGTCGGCGGGGCGGCCGGGGATCACCAGCCGCGCTCGGCCAGCCGGTGCGGCTGCGGGATCTCGTCGACGTTGATGCCGACCATCGCCTCGCCGAGGCCGCGGGAGACCTTGGCCAGCATGTCCGGGTCGTCGTGGAAGGTGGTGGCCTTCACGATCGCCGCGGCCCGCTGGGCCGGGTTGCCGGACTTGAAGATGCCCGAGCCGACGAAGACGCCCTCGGCGCCGAGCTGCATCATCATGGCCGCGTCGGCCGGGGTGGCGATGCCGCCCGCGGTGAACAGCACGACTGGCAGCTTGCCGCTCTCGGCGACCTCCTTGACCAGCTCGTACGGCGCCTGGAGCTCCTTGGCCGCGACGTACAGCTCGTCGGCCGGCAGCGACTGGAGCCGGCGGATCTCCTGGCGGATCTTGCGCATGTGGGTGGTGGCGTTGGAGACGTCACCGGTGCCGGCCTCACCCTTCGAGCGGATCATGGCCGCGCCCTCGGTGATCCGGCGCAGCGCCTCGCCCAGGTTGGTCGCGCCGCAGACGAAGGGGACGGTGAAGGCCCACTTGTCGATGTGGTTCTCGTAGTCGGCCGGGGTCAGCACCTCGGACTCGTCGATGTAGTCGACGCCGAGGGACTGCAGGATCTGCGCCTCGACGAAGTGACCGATCCGGACCTTGGCCATCACCGGGATCGAGACGGCGTTGACGATGCCGTCGATCATGTCGGGGTCGCTCATCCGGGACACGCCGCCCTGCGCGCGGATGTCGGCCGGCACCCGCTCCAGCGCCATCACGGCCACGGCGCCGGCGTCCTCGGCGATCTTGGCCTGCTCGGGGGTCACCACGTCCATGATCACGCCGCCCTTGAGCATCTCGGCCATGCCCCGCTTGACGCGGGCGGTGCCGACGACCGGGGTGGCGCTGGTGTGCGGGGAGGTGGATTCGGACACGGGTCATCGCTCCTTGGACATGCTCGGGGTGGCTTGCGAAGAAGGCTACGACGGGGTCAACGCCGGTCCGACAGCCAATCAGACCCACGGTGGCCTGCTCTGTGGCCGGGGTCACCCCCGTCCCGGCGGTCCCGGGTCAGCCGGTGGGGACGTCCGCCGGGAGGGTCAGGGTGGGGTCGTCGATGTCGAAGTAGCGGGGCCACTCGTGGCCCCGCCCCATCCGGAGCAGCCGCACCAGCGGGCGGCTGCGGGCCGCCCGGGCGTCCCGGACCAGATCGGTGTGCACCTGCCGGGCCAGGGCCAGCCGGCGGCTCGCCGCGATCACCGCCTCGCAGGCCGGATCGTCCGGGTCCAGCTCGACCGCGCGCAACTGCCGGGTGAGGTCGTTCTCGGCCGCCTCCCGCTCCTCCGGCACGGCGTCGAGGGCGATCCGCGCCGCCGCGTACAGCTCCACGCCGTACCGCTGCTCGGCCAGCACCGCCGCGCCCGCCGCGCGGCGCAGCAGGTGGGCGTCGAGCGCCCGGGCGGCGGACTCCGCCCGGGTCTGCAGCCGATCGACCCGACCGGCCGTCCAGATCAGGTACGCCGCGGCCAGCCCAACGGCCAGGACCGCGCCCACCACCCACCACATGCCCGGCATCGTAGTGCTGCCCCTCCTCCCGCCCGGTCCGCGCGGCCCCCGGCCAACGCCCTCGTCACACCGACCCCACCGGCCCCGGAGGTCAGCCCAGCCCCGCCCACTCCTGGTCCATGACCCGACCGTCGGTGGCCTCGATCGCCGCTGCGTATACCTCCAGAACCCGGCGGGCAACCACGGGCCAGTCGAAACTCGCCACCACCTGGTCGCCGCAGGCGGTCAGCGCCGCCCGCCGGTCCGCGTCGTCGAGCAGCTCGGCCAGGGCGGTACGCAGTGCCGCCGCGTCCCCGGTCGGGAAGAGCCGGCCGGCCCGCCCGCCGTCCAGCACCCGGCGGAACGCGTCCAGGTCGCTGGCGACCACCGTGGTGCCGGCGGCGAGCGCCTCGGTGAGGATCATCCCGAAGGACTCCCCGCCGGTGTTCGGCGCGACGTAGAGGTGCAGGCTGCGCAGCATGCGAGGCTTGTCCGCCTCGGAGACCATCCCGAGGAAGGTCACCCGCTCCCGCAGCTCGACCGGGAACTGCCCGTACAGGTCATCCGCGTCGCCCGGCCCGGCGACCAGCAGGCGCAGCCCGGGGCGCTCCGGGGCGAGCGCGACGAAGGCGTCCCGCAGGATCGGGAAGCCCTTGCGCGGCTCGGTGAACCGGCCGAGGAAGCCGAGCGTCCCGCCGCTGCCCGGGGCGCACTCCCCCGGCCAGCCGGGCAGCGGCTCCACGTCGGCGAACTTCGCCACCGCCACCCCGTTGGGGATCTCCACCGCGCCGCCGTCCATGTGTTCGACCTGCACCTTGCGGGCCAGGGCGCTGACCGCGATCCGGGCGGTGATCCGCTCCAGCAGGATCTGCAGCAGCCCCTGCGCGGCGGAGAGCACCCGGGACCGGGTCATCGCGGTGTGGAAGGTGGCCACCACCGGGCCGCGGGCGGAGAGCACCGCCAGCATCGACAGGCTGGGCGTGAGCGGCTCGTGCACGTGCAGCACGTCGAAGTCGCCGCGGGTGATCCAGCGGCGCACCCGGGCGGTGGAGACCGGGCCGAAGGCGATCCGGGCCACCGACCCGTTGTACGGCAGCGGCACCGCCCGCCCGGCCGACACCACGTACGGCGGCAGCGGCGAGTCCTCGTCGGCCGGGGCCAGCACGCTCACCTCGTGGCCGAGCCCGATCAGCGCCTCGGCCAGATCCATGACGTGGTTCTGCACCCCGCCCGGGACGTCGAAGGAGTACGGGCACACGATGCCGATCCGCACGTCAGTGCCCTCTCCCTCAGATGGTCCCGGTGGTGGCCGGCGGCGCCGAGGCGCCCGTGCCGCCGCCGTTCCTCGCGTGCTGGTCCAGCCACATCCGCTGCAACATGTGCCAGTCTTCCGGATGCCGGGCGATGCCCGCCGCCAGACCGTCGGCAATCCGCTGCGTCACCGCCCGGACCCGCTCGTCGAGCGGGGCGCTGTCCGGATCGGGCAGGGTGAGCGGGCCGGCGATGGCGGCGCAGGCCGCGTCCGGCTCATACCACATCGAGGTGACGTAGAGCGGGGCGTCGGAGCGGATCGCCAGCAGGGCCGGCCCGGGCGGCATCCGGGTCCGGCCACCGAAGAACTCCACCTCCACGCCCCGGGCGGACAGGTCCCGGTCGGCGAGCAGCGGCACCACCGCGCCCGCACGCAGCCGGTCCAGCAGCACGTCGAACGCGGGGCGGTCGCCGCCGTGGGTGGGCAGAATCTCCATGCCGAGGCTCTGCCGGAAGGCGAGGAACCGCTCGTAGACGCCCTCCGGCTTGAGCCGCTCGGCGACCGTGGTGAGCGGCCAGCCGTTGGCGGCCACCCAGGCGCCCGCGGTGTCCCAGTTGCCGGCGTGCGGCAGCGCGACCACCGCGCCCCGGCCGGCCGCCACGTCGGAGGCGAGCTTCTCCACCCCGTCGAGGCGGAAGCCGGCCAGGATCTCCCGGCGGCTCAACGCGGGCAGCCGGAACGCCTCCAGCCAGTACCGGGCGTAGGAGCGCAGGCCGCGCTTCACCAACTCGTCCAACTCCGCCTCGGACACCTGCGGGCCGACCACCCGGCGCAGGTTGGCACGCAGCCGGGCGGTACCCCCGCCGCCCCGCCGGTGGGCGCGGTCGGCGCCCGCCCGGAAGGCGGCGGCGACCACGGGCCGGGGCAGCGCGCGGACCAGCCGCCAGCCGGCGACGTAGCCCGCCTCGGTGAGGTTCACTCCTGGCCGACCAGCTGCGCCTGCTTGTACACGTGGGCCATCCGCTGCCCGACCGTGAAGATCGAGACGGCGGCGAGCAGCCAGAGCGCGATCGGCAGGGCCGGATCGAGACCGAGCCCGGTGAGCAGGCCGCCGACCCCGACGATCAGCAGCCGCTCGGTGCGCTCGGCGATGCCCACGTTGCAGGTCATGCCCAGTCCCTCGGCGCGCGCCTTGACGTACGAGACCAGCCCGCCGGCGGCCAGGCAGAGCAGCGCGGCGGCCACCCCCGAGTAGTGGTGCTGGGTGGCCAGCCAGTACGCGACCGCGCCGAAGACGGCGCTGTCGGCGACCCGGTCCATGCTCGAGTCGAGGAAGGCTCCGAATTTCGTGGAGCCGCCACTCATCCGGGCCATCGTCCCGTCGAGCAGGTCGGTGAGCGCGAAGACCGTGACTATCAGCGCCCCGGCGACCAGCTCGCCGCGGGCGCCGAAGCCCAGCGCGCCGACGAGTACGCCGAGGGTGCCGGTCACGGTGACCGCGTTGGGGGACACGCCCGCGCGGAGCAGTCCGCGCGCGACCGGCTCCACGACGCGGGTCATGCCCGCCCGGGCCGTCACTTGGAAGATCTTCGCCATGGCTGTCCCACGATAACGGCCGGCAGCGGTCGAGGACACAGCCGGTCGTCCCGACCCGCCAGCCACTCTTGTGTCGGCTCGGTCACGGGTGTGAGATCGAGCGTGGGAGGTGAGCCAGTTCACCGGAACACCGGTCCGCGTTCCCGTCGTCCAGGAGACCACCGGAGGATATCGCCGCGGCACCCGCCCGGGCCGCTTCCCCGTCGCGCGCGGCGGTCGCCACCACCACCGGCTGAGGGAGGTGCGCCGCCATGGCGCAGAAAAATCAGGAGAAGGGTGTCACCGGCGGCGTGCCGGTGGTGACCGAACCCGGCAGGGTTCGCAACGTGGTGCTCGTCGGGCACTCCGGAGCGGGCAAGACGACGCTGGTCGAGGCGCTCCTCGCGGCCAGCGGCACGATCGGCCGGGCCGGCAACGTCACCGACGGCACCACCGTGTGCGACCACGACCCCGCCGCCGTGCGCCAGCAGCGCTCGGTGAGCCTGGCCTGCGCCCCGCTGCTGCACCGCGACGTCAAGGTCAACCTCCTGGACACCCCCGGGTACGGGGACTTCGTCGGCGAGCTGCGCGCCGGGCTGCGCGCCGCCGACGCGGCGCTGTTCGTGGTCTCCGCCGTCGACGGCATGGACGCGGCCACCGCCGCCCTCTGGGAGGAGTGCGCCGCCGTGGACATGCCGCGGGCCGTCGCGGTGTCCCGGCTGGACCACCCGCGCGCCGACTTCGACGAGGCGGTGGCGCTCTGCCAGCGGGTCTTCGGCGACAACGTGCTCCCGCTGTACCTGCCGATGCTCGGCGACGACGGCGAATCGGTCGCCGGCCTGATGGGGCTGATCACCCGGCGGGTCTTCGACTATTCCGACGGGCTGCCGCCGGCCGTGCGCGAACCCGACCCCGAGCACCTGCCGGCCATCCAGGAGGCCCGCAACGAGCTCATCGAGGGGATCATCGCGGAGAGCGAGGACGAGACCCTGATGGACCGCTACCTCGGCGGCGAGGAGATCGACACCGAGGTGCTCATCACCGACCTGGAGAAGGCGGTCGCCCGCGGCCACTTCTACCCGGTGGTGCCGGTCTGCGCCGAGACCGGGGTCGGCCTGGACGCGCTGCTCGACGGGCTGGTGTCGGCGTTCCCGGCGCCGCCGGAGCACGAGCTGCCGGCGGTCACCGGGGTGGACGGCTCACCCCGGCCGCCGCTGACCTGCGACCCGGACGGCCCGCTGGTCGCCGAGGTGGTCAAGACGACCGTGGACCGGCACGTCGGCCGGGTCTCCCTGGTGCGGGTCTTCTCCGGCACGCTCCGCCCCGACCAGCAGATCCACGTGTCCGGGCACGGCATGGCCGAGCGTGGCCACCCGGACCACGACGCCGACGAGCGGGTCGGCCACATCTACAGCCCGCTCGGCGCGACGCTGCGGGAGGTGCCCGCCGTGGTGGCCGGGGACGTCTGCGCGATCACCAAGTCGGGCAGCGCGGAGACCGGCGACACCATCTCCGCCAAGGACGAGCCGCTGCTCGTCGCCCCGTGGGAGATGCCGGAGCCGCTGCTGCCGGTGGCGATCGTGGCGAAAAGCCGGGCCGACGAGGACGCCCTGGCCCGCAACCTGGCCCGTCTGGTCGCCGGCGACCCCACGCTGCGGCTGGACCGCAACGCCGAGACCCACCAGCTGGTGCTCTGGTGCATGGGTGAGGCGCACGCCGACGTGGTGCTGGACCGGCTGCGGGCCGGCGGCGTCGAGCTGGAGACCGAGCCGGTCCGGGTGGCGCTGCGGGAGAGCTTCACCGCCACCGCCAAGGGGCACGGCCGGCACGTCAAGCAGTCCGGCGGCCACGGCCAGTACGCGGTCTGCGACATCGAGGTGGAGCCGCTGCCGCGCGGGGCCGGCTTCGAGTTCGTGGACAAGGTGGTCGGCGGGGCGGTCCCGCACAACTACATCCCCTCCGTGGAGAAGGGCGTCCGGGCGCAGATGGAGCGCGGACTGGTCGCCGGCGCTCCGGTGGTGGACCTGCGGGTGACCCTCTTCGACGGCAAGGCGCACAGCGTCGACTCGTCGGACGCGGCGTTCCAGACCGCGGGCGCCCTGGCGCTGCGCGACGCCGCCGAGAAGGGCCAGCCGACGCTGCTGGAACCGGTCGATGAGGTGACCATCCGGGTGCCCGACTCGTCGGTGGGCGCGGTGATGGGTGACCTTTCCGGCCGGCGTGGCCGGGTGCTCGGCACCGAGCCGGACCCGGACGCCGAGGGGCGCAGCCTGGTCCGCGCCGAGGTGCCCGCCACCGAGCTGCTCCGGTACGCGGTCGAGCTGCGCTCGATGACCGCCGGCACGGGCACCTTCCGCCGCGAGTTCGCCCGCTACGAGCCGATGCCCGCCCACCTCGCCGAGCAGATCCGCAAGGAACACGCCACCCACCCCTAACCCCGCAGCCCGACCCGCCCCCGCCCCGCCCCGGGCCCGCCCCGCCCCGGGCCCGCCCCGCCCCGGGCCGGGCCGGGCCCGAGGCGCCTGATTCACGGAAATAGTGGTCTCCGCAGCGCGGGAGGCCACTATTTCCGTGAATCAGCGCGGATTGGGCGACGCGGCGCGGCGTGGGCGGCGCGGCGTGGGCGGCGCGGCGTGGGGTGGGAGCGTGGGTGTCAGGGGCGGGCGGCGGGGACGGGGGGCATCGGCCAGTGGGGGCGGTCGGCGTCGCGGAGGGCGGCCGACCGGAGGGCGGCGAGCTGGCGTTCCACCTCGGCGAACTGGTCGGGAGCGAGCGGGCCCCGGCGCAGGGCCGCGGCGTTCTCCTCGACCTGGGCGACCGTACGCGCCCCCGGGATCGGCACGGTCCGCCCGCTGCGCGCCCAGATCCAGCCGAGCGCGCCCTGGGCGAGCGTCCGGCCGTCGGCGGTCAGCGCACCCCGCACGGCGGCCACCCGACGCAGCCACTCCGGCGCCGGCCGGCCACTGCGGAACCACTCCAGCCAGGTCGGCGCGGTGCCCCGGACGTCGTCGCGCGGCAGCGTGGACTCCGGGGTGTACTTGCCGGTCAACAGGCCCATCCCGAGCGGCCCGCGGGCGATGCTGGCCAGCTCGTGCTTGTCGCAGACGGCCAGCATGGCCGGGGCGTCGCGAAGCACCGACAGCCCGTGCTGCACGGCGGTGGCTCCCCGGGCGACCTGGGCGAACGCGCCCGCCCGGTCGGCCCGGTCAGTGCTCCAGCCGTACGCCCGGACGAGCCCGTCGGCGACCAGTTCCTCCAGGGTCCCGATCAGCGCCTCGGCGCGCGGCACCGGGAGGTCGCCGAGGTGCAGCTGGTAGAGGTCGATCCGGTCGGTGTCCAGCCGGCGCAGCGAGTCGGTGACCGCCCGCCGCAGGTATCCGGGCGAGGCGTCCTCCCCGGTGGCCTGCCGGGCGGCCTCGTCGAAGGTGTAGCCCCACTTGGTGGCGATGACCGCCTCGTCGCGGCGGCCGGCGAGCGCCCGGCCGAGGATCCGCTCGCCGTGTCCGGCCCCGTACGTGTCGGCGGTGTCGAACAGGGTCACCCCCAGGTCGAGCGCGCGGCGGACGGCCCGCACCGACTCCTCGTCGTCGACCGCACCCCAGCCCAGCGGCCGGTTCCCCTCGGCCCACGGCCCACCGATCGCCCAGCACCCCATGCCGAGGGCGCTGACCTCGATGCCGCTGCGGCCCAACGGCCGTGTGCTGACTGCCATCGCCGCATCCTGCCACTTCGAGCACACTTGAGGGGAAGGAAGTCACGACGCGTGCAGCCCGCACGCACGGTCGGTCGGCGGCCCGGATCGGCGGAGGAACGATGAGCACCACGGCGGACGAGATCGAACGGGCGGCCGAGGTACGACCGGTGCCCCGCTGGGTGGCGCCGACCTTCGTGGCGCTGGCCCTGCTCACCCTGCCCTGGATCGGGTACCTGGCGGTGACCCTGCCCCGGCACACCGTGACCGTGCACTACCGGGCCGCCTGGGTCGGCTTCGACCTGGGCCTGGTGGCCATGCTCGGGCTGACCGCCTGGTACGCGTACCGGGGCGGGCGCCAGGTGGTGCTCGCCGCCGCCGGCACCGCGACGATGCTGGCGGTGGACGCCTGGTTCGACGTGGTCACCACCCCCCGCGGCCCGGACCTGGTGGTGTCGGTGCTGCTGGCCGGGCTGGTCGAGCTGCCGCTCGCCGTGGTCTGCCTCTGGATCGCCCGGCACGGCGATCGGATGGTCGCCCGCCGGCTGCGCCAGCTCGCCGTCCGCGCCCAGCTCGCGACCGACCGGGCCGACTCGGCCCAGCGCACCGCCGCCACCGCCCGCCGGCGGCTGGCCCGGGTCCGGGGCCGGCTGCGCTGAGGGGGCGGGCCCGGGAGCGGGCCGGGTCAGGCCGGCCAGGCCTTGGCGAGCAGGTCGCGGGTGTCCGCGAGCAGCTGCGGCAGCACCTTCGTGCGGCCGATCACCGGCATGAAGTTGGCGTCCCCGCCCCAGCGCGGCACCACGTGCTGGTGCAGGTGCGCGGCGATGCCGGCGCCGGCCACGCCGCCCTGGTTCATCCCCAGGTTGAAGCCGTGCGCGTTGGAGACGTGACGGATCACCCGCATTGCGCCCTTGGTGAACGAGGCCAGCTCGGCGGTCTCCGGGGCGTCCAGCTCCGTGTAGTCGGCGACGTGCCGGTACGGGCAGATCAGCAGGTGACCCGGGTTGTACGGGTAGAGGTTGAGCACCGCGTAGACGTGCTCGCCGCGGGCGACGACGAGGCTCTCGTCCGGCGGCAGGCCCGGGGCGCGGCAGAACGGGCAGCCGGTGGGCTTCTCGTAGCCGCCCTCGGGGCGGTCCTCCCCCGAGATGTAGGTCATCCGGTGCGGCGTCCAGAGCCGTTCCAGCCCGTCCGCCAGACCGTCGTCGGTGCCGTTCTCGAAGTGTCGATCCGCCCCAGTCACATCGCAGATCCTACGGTCACCGGACCGCGCCCCACCCGTCCGCACCGGCCGGCCCGGCGCGCCGGGCCGGCCGGGCCGCCTCGTCGGGGGCCGGTTGCGGCCGGTCGGGGCGGGTGCCCGGCGGGAGCCCGGTCGGCGGGGCGGCGCCCATGGCCGGGACGCCGGAGCCGGCCCCGGGACGTCGCCAAACGCTGCGGAGCTGATGTCGCACCCGACCCGGGCGGCCGCACCCGTTCCCGGCCGGGGGCGGCAGCCGGGCGGTGGTCCGCCGGACCGGTCCGGGAACGCGACACGGCGGCGTCCGGTCGCCCGGAACGCCGCCGTGTCGACAGGTCGGACGGTCAGCTCTCCGCCGACGGCCCCGCGTTGGTCCGCGAGGTGACCACGTCGACCACGTGGGCCACCGCCTCGGCCATCGGTACGCCGTTGCGCTGCGACCCGTCCCGGTAGCGGAAGGAGACCGTGCCGGCGGCCACGTCGTCGTCCCCGGCGATCACCATGAACGGGATCTTCTGCTGCTGGGCGTTGCGGATCTTCTTCTGCATCCGGTCGTCGCCCGCGTCCACGTCGGCCCGGATCCCCTGCTTGCGCAGCGTGGTGACGAAGTCCTGCAGGTAGTCGGTGTGGTCCTCGCGGATCGGGATGCCGACCACCTGCACCGGGGCGAGCCAGGCCGGGAACGCGCCGGCGTAGTGCTCGGTGAGCACGCCGATGAAGCGCTCGATCGACCCGAACTTCGCACAGTGGATCATGACCGGCTGCTGCCGGCTGCCGTCGGCCGCCTGGTACTCCAGCCCGAAGCCCTTCGGCTGGTTGAAGTCGTACTGGATGGTCGACATCTGCCAGGTACGGCCGATCGCGTCCTTGGCCTGCACGGAGATCTTCGGGCCGTAGAAGGCCGCGCCGCCCGGGTCGGGGACGAGGTCGAGCCCGGTCTCCCGCGCGCACTGCTCCAGCACGGCGGTCGCCGTCGCCCAGTCCTCGTCCGTGCCGACGAACTTGTCCGGCTTGGCGTCGTCGCGGGTCGACAGCTCCAGGTAGAAGTCGTCGATGCCGAAGTCCCGCAGCAGGCTGAGCACGAAGCCGAGCAGGTGCTTGATCTCGGCCGGCGCCTGCTCCCGGGTGCAGTAGGAGTGCGAGTCGTCCTGGGTGAAGCCGCGCACCCGGGTCAGCCCGTGGATCACGCCGGACTTCTCGTACCGGTAGACCGACCCGAACTCGAACAGCCGCATCGGCAGCTCACGGTAGGACCGCCCGCGCGACCGGTAGATCAGGTTGTGCATCGGGCAGTTCATCGCCTTGAGGTAGTAGTCGCTGCCCTCCATCTCCATCGGCGGGAACATCGTGTCCTTGTAGTAAGGCAGGTGTCCCGAGGTGTGGAAGAGACCTTCCTTGGAGATGTGCGGCGACCCGACGTACTGGAAGCCCTCCTCGATGTGGCGGGTGCGGACGTAGTCCTCCATGACCCGCTTGAGCACGCCGCCCTTGGGGTGGAAGACCGCCAGGCCGGAGCCGATCTCGTCGGGGAAGCTGAACAGGTCCAGGTCCGCGCCGAGCTTGCGGTGGTCGCGCCGGGCCGCCTCCTCCAGCAGCTTCAGGTACGCCTTGAGCTCGTCCCGGGTCGGCCACGCGGTGCCGTAGACCCGCTGCAGCTGCGGGTTCTTCTCCGACCCCCGCCAGTACGCGGCGGCCGAGCGCATCAGCTTGAACGCGCCGATCAGCCGGGTGTTCGACAGGTGCGGGCCACGGCACAGGTCCGACCAGCAGACCTTGTCCTCGTTCGCGGCGAGGTTGTCGTAGATGGTCAGCTCGCCGCCGCCCACCTCCATCACCTCGGAGGAGTCCAGCCCCTCCCCCTTGACGTCGATCAGCTCCAGCTTGAACGGCTCGGCGGCCAGCTCGGTCTTCGCCTCGTCCAGGCTGGTGAAGCGCCGCCGGCGGAACCGCTGACCGGACTTGATGATCTCCTGCATCCGCTTCTCGAGCTTCGCCAGGTCGTCCGGTTGGAACGGCTTGTCGACCTGGAAGTCGTAGTAGAAGCCGTTCTCGATCGGCGGCCCGATGCCGAGCTTGGCCTCCGGGAAGACGTCCTGCACGGCCTGGGCGAGCACGTGCGCGGTCGAGTGGCGCAACACGTTGAGCCCGTCCGGGGAGTCCATGCTGACCGGCTCGACGCTGATCTCCTCGGCCGGCTTCCAGTCCAGGTCACGCAGCTGGCCGAGCGGGTCACGGACCACCACGACGGCCTTCGGGCCGGTCATGGGCAGTCCGGCCGCGGCCACCGCGTCGGCCGCCGTCGTCCCGGCGGCGACGACAACTTGGTCGGCCACGACGGGGGTACGGGGTGCGGACACGGTGACTCCTGTCGTCGATGGGTATCGGATGTGCCGGGTACCGGCCCCTGCGATGCTATCGGTCGCCCGTCCCGCACCGTCGGCGACGCCGTGCCGTCCCGATCGGTGGCCGCGGCGAATTCCGTCCCGCGTTGAACCTTTCCGCGCCCCGGCCCGAACTACCGGATGTGGCCGGAGCCGGTGCCGGCCCGCGTCGAGACGGATGGGGGCGACCATGGGGATGACCCGTCGGGGTCGGTGGTGGGTGGCGGCGCTGGTGGCCGCCACGGTGGGGGCGACGGCCTGGCCCGGCGCCGCCGGCGCGGCGGAGGTGACGGTCACCACCACCTCCCCGGGCCAGGCGCACCAGGGCGACGCTATCGAGCTGGCCGTGGTGCTGCCCGAGGAACGGCCCGGCAGCCGGACCACCCGGATCGAACTGCGGATGCCGCCGGACGCGCCGATCGGGGAGGTCTATCCCCTCTCGGTGCCCGACTGGGCCCCGAGCATCAGCACCCGCACCCTCGACCAGCCGGTCGCCGGCATCCACATCTCCGAGCTGAGCGAGGTGACCGACGCGGTGACCTGGATCCGGATGCCGGGGGCGACGGGGCCGGCCCGCCTGCCGTTGGCCATGGGCCCGATGCCGGCCACCGACCGGCTCACCTTCCAGGTGATCCAGACGTACGCCGACGGCACCGTGGTGCGCTGGGTCGACCCGCCGGGCGGCGCGCACCCGGCTCCGGCCGTGGCCCTGCTGCCGCCCGTGCCGAACGCGGGCGGGCACGCCGGGCACGGCGGGGGCGTGGTCGAGGGGGCGGCCGATGTCGCCGGGCCGGCGGCGGAACCGGACGGCGGGGACGGCCCGAGCGCCGACCTGCTGCTCGGTGGCGGGCTGCTGGCCGGGCTCGCCGGCGGCGCGGCGCTGGGCTGGCTGTTCAGCCGCCGGCGGCGCGGCGTCCTCGCGCTGCCCGCGGACGACGCCCCCGCCGAGGACGAGCGGGCCCCCGCCGAGGGGGCCGGGCCGGCCGACTCCGAGGATCCTCACCCCGCCCGGGGCGACACCGGAGAACCCGTCCTCACGGTCGAGGACCCGACCCGCGTCGCCGTCACCCGCCGACCACCCGCGCCGGGACGGGCCGCGCCGATCCGGGGCGGCGGAGCGGGTGCGGCTCAGGCGTGGGTGGGGAGCCAGCCGGGGAGCGGCTCGCGGGCGGCGAGCCAGCCGTCCGGGACGCCGCCGACCGTACCGACCCCGGTGTACGCGGCGACCACCCCGCCGACGATCGCCGCGGTGGTGTCCACGTCCCCGCCGGCCGCCACGCAGGCCCGGATCGCGCCCGGATAGTCGTCGAGATGGGTGGCGGCGGCCCAGAGGGTGAACGGGACGGTGTCCTGCGCGGTCACCCGGGCGCCGTTGCCGAGCGCGGCGGCGGCCTCCTCGGCCGGATGCCCGAGCAGCGTGGCGGCCCGCCGGAGGCCCCGGTGCACCGCGCCGGCCGGGTCGAGGACGCCGGCCACCGCGTCGAGCAGCCGGGCCGGGTCGGGGCGGCCACCGTCGAGCCGGGCCCGGGCCGCGAGGGAGCCGGCGACCGCCACGGCGACCGCCCCGGCGATGCCCTCCGGGTGGGCGTGGGTCACCTCGGCGGCGGCGCGGGCCTGGCCGGCGGCGCGCCGGGTCGAGTCGGCGTACCAGGCGCCGAGCGGGGCGACCCGCATGGCGGCGCCGTTGCCGCAGGAGCCCTGCCCGTCGAACGCGGCGGCGGCGGCCACCGGCCACGGCGTGCCGGTCCGGATCAGCTCCAGCAGCTCGACGGCACCCGCGCCGTAGCGCCGGGCGGGGTCGTAGCGGTCGGCGAAGGCGGCGGCCAGCGCGTCCCGGTCGATCTTCCCGGCCCCGGTCAGCACGGCCACGACAGAGCAGGCCATCTCGGTGTCGTCGCTCCACGGCCACGGGCCCGGGGGAAGGTCGTCACGCCAGGGCGCCACCGGCCGGCCGGGGACGAAGAACCGGGAGCCGAGGGCGTCGCCGACCGAGAGGCCGGCGAGCGAGTCGCGGGCGAGCGTGAACCGGGTGTCGGGGAAGAGGGTGAACGTCATCGTCGTCCCAGCTTGCCCGGTTGCCAGGAGTGCCGCAACGCGATCGACTTGCCACGCCGAGTACGGTGCTGACGTGGCAACCGTCCTCCTGGTCGAAGACGATCACGTCGTACGCGGCGCGATGCTGCGGTCCCTCACCGACCGGGGACACGCCGTGCACGCCGTCGGCACGGCGCTGGACGCGCTGCGCCGGGTGGCCGCCGAGACCCCCGATCTGGTCGTGCTCGACCTGGGCCTGCCCGACCTGGACGGCTCCGACGCGCTGCGCATGCTGCGGGGCATCACCGACGTACCGATCATCATCGCCACCGCGCGCGACGACGAGCAGTCGGTGGTCCGGCTGCTGCGGGCCGGCGCCGACGACTACATGGTGAAGCCGTTCACCGGCGCGCACCTGGACGCCCGGATCACCACGGTGCTGCGCCGGGCCGGCCGGGCCAGCCGCACCGTGCAGCCGGCCGTGCACACGGTGGGCGGGCTGCGGGTGGACGTCGGCGAGCGCAGCGCGGTGCTGGACGGCGAGCCGCTGGCGCTGACCCGCAAGGAATTCGACCTGCTGGCGTATCTCGCCGCGCGTCCCGGCCGGGTAGTGTCCCGGCGGGAACTCTTGGAGGAGGTATGGCGCCAGCCTTCGGTCGGCGAGGACCAGACCATCGACGTTCATCTGTACTGGCTGCGTCGCAAAATGGGCGAGTCCGCGGCGAAGCCGCGCTACCTGCGCACCGTGCGGGGGGTCGGCTTCCGACTGGTGGCGCCGGACTGAGGTCGGCGCTGGCCTGGCTCACGGCCGGCATGTGCAGCCTGGTCGCGCTCGCCTTCCTCATCCCGCTCGGGATGAGCCTGGGTGACCAGGCACGGGACGAGAAGCTGGCCGACGCCGCCCGGCGTGCCGCCCTGGTCACCGGCGCCCTCGCGGTCAGCACCGATCCGGCGGTCGTCCGGCGCGCGGTGGCGGCCAGCGGGGGCGACCCGGCGCTGCGGCCGGTCGTGCACGGCGTCGGGACCGACGAGTCCGGCGGCCGGGCCGACGCGGCGGCGCTGGCCCGGGCCGAGGCCGAGCGGCACTCCCTGGTCACCGACGTGCCCGGCGGCGTGCTCCGGCTGGACCCGGTGGTGCTGGGCGACAAGGTCGCCGTGGTGGAGGTCTTCGTCCCCGACCGGGTGCTCGACGAGCACGCCGGCAGGCGGTGGCTGCTGCTGCTCACCGTGGCCGTGGCCCTGGTCGGGGCCACGGTGATCGTGGTCGACCGGGTCGCCGCCCGCGCCGTGGACGCCACCGGCGACCTGGTCAAGGCGGCGCTCGCGGTCGGCGACGGCGACCTGGCCGTACGGGTCGAGCCGACCGGCCCACGGGAGCTGGCCGAGGTCGGCCACGCCTTCAACCGGATGGCCGAGCACCTGGTCGCGCTCCGCGCCGACGAGCGGGAGCTGGTCGCGGACCTCTCCCACCGGCTGCGTACCCCGCTGACCGCGTTGCGGCTCGACGCCGAGGCGCTGGAGTCCGACGACACCAGCATCGGCACCTTCAGCGAGGCGGAGCTGGACCGCCGCCGGGGCATCCGCCGGATCCGGCAGGCCATCGTCACCCTGGAGGGCGAGGTCGATCAGCTGATCAAGACCACCCGCAAGGCGGTCGGCCAGGAGACGGGGCCGGCGAGCTGCGACGTCAGCGAGGTGGTCCGGGACCGGATGGTCTTCTGGTCGGCCCTGGCGGGCGATCAGAACCGGGCGCACCGGGTGATCGGCGCGCAGCTGCGCATCCCGGCACCGGTGCCCCGGGCCGAGCTGGCCGCCGCGCTGGACGCGGTGATCGGCAACGTCTTCCGCTACACCCCGCAGGGCACCGCGTTCGAGGTGGCGGTGAGCCGGCGGGACGGCTGGGTGGCGATCCGGGTCGACGACGCCGGCCCGGGCATCGCCAACCCCGACCGGGCGCTGCGCCGGGGCGCCAGCGACCAGGGCTCCACCGGCCTGGGACTGGACATCGCCAAGCGGGTCGCGTTGCAGGCCAACGGGTCGGTCAGCATCGACCGGGCCCGGCTGGGCGGGGCCAGCGTGGTGATGCTGCTGGCCGACCCCGAGGCGATCCCCCGGCAGGTCAACCGGTTCGGGCTGGTCGGCCGGATGGCCCGGGACGCACGGGAGCAGAAGAGCAGCGCCCGGCGGTGGCCGCGGCCGCGCTGAGGGCCCTGGCTGTGGGCCGACGCAAGTCTTCCTTAGATAAGGGTTAACGACGGCCGTGCGGGCGCACCGGGCTGTCAGGATCGGACCGAACCCATCAGTTCCATCGGCCGGAACGCCCCGTAACACCATCCGGTCGGTGGAGCCGTGCGCGCGGCGGGAGTCGGTCCCCCCACACCTCACTCCCGTCGCGCGCCGCTCCCCCGTCGAGCCGCACCCCGGGCGTGAGGTGACCGTGATGACGCCGACCGCGGGCCGCCTGCTCCGCTGGGCCGCCGTACTCGGGGTGGGTATCACCCTCACCCTCGCCGCCTGGCAGGACCCGGTGCTCGCGTACGGGCCCGGACGTCCCAACCCCGGCGTGCCCGCCCTCGAGGTCGGGCCGGCCGCCGCGGTCGCCGCGCTGGCCGGTTACGCGCTGACCCGGTCCGGGTGGCACCGGCCGCCGCGGGTGTCACGGCGACCGGTGCCGTCCCGTCCGGTCAGCGTGTCGCGGCCGCCAGATAGGCGTCGATCTCGCCGCTGAGCCGGGCCTGCTCCGCCGGCTCCAGGAACGACGCGGTGACCGCGTCCCGGGCCAGCGCGGCCAGCCCTTCCGGGCCGAGGTCGAGCAGCCGGGCCGCCACCGCGTACTCCTCGTTGAGCGTGGTGCCGAACATCGGCGGGTCGTCGGAGTTGATGGTGACCAGCAGCCCGGCCTCGACGAGCTGCCGCAGCGGGTGCTCCTCGATGGTGGCCACCGCCCGGGTGCGGACGTTGGAGGTGGGGCAGACCTCCAGCGGGATCCGCCGCTCGGCGAGGTGGGTGAGTAGCTCCGGGTCGAAAGCGGCGGCGATGCCGTGGCCGATCCGTTCGGCGCCCAGCTCGCGCAGCGCGTCCCAGATGGTCTCCGGGCCGGTGGTCTCGCCGGCGTGCGGCACCGAGCGCAGGCCGGCCGCCCGGGCCTGGTCGAAGTAGGGCTTGAACTGCGGCCGGGGCACCCCGATCTCGGGGCCGCCCAGCCCGAAGCTGACCAGCCCGCCCGGCCGCTCCTGCAGGGCGATCCGCAGGGTCTCCTCGGCCGCCGGCAGGCCGGCCTCACCCGGGATGTCGAAGCACCAGCGCAGCGCGATGCCGAAGTCCGCCTCGGCCCGTTTGCGGGCGTCCTCGATCGCCTCGCAGAATGCCGGCGCGGGAATGCCGCGGTGCACGTGGGAGTACGGCGTGACGGTCAGCTCCGCGTACCGGACCTGCTGCCGGGCCAGCTCCCGGGCCACCTCGTGGGTGAGCAGCCAGACGTCGTCGGCGTCCCGGATCAGATCCACGACGCTCAGGTAGACCTCGATGAAGTGGGCGAAGTCGCGGAACGCGAAGTAGTCGGCGAGCGCCTCCGGGTCGGCGGGCACCGGGCTGCGCCCCTCGTGCCGGGCGGCGAGCTCGGCGACGATCCGGGGCGAGGCGGAGCCGACGTGGTGCACGTGCAGCTCCACCTTGGGCAGTCCGGCGATGAAGGTGGGCAGGTCGGTCACAGCTTCTCCTCTGCGCGGGCGCCGGTACGGGCCACCACGAAGATCCGGCGGAACGGGAAGTACACCTGACCCTGCCGCGCCGGGTACGCCTGCGCGAGGCGTACCCCCAGCTCAGCGCGGAAGTCCGCCCAGCCGGCGGCGTCCAGCGCGGCCCGGACCGGGCGCAGGGCGGTCCCCTCCATCCAGGCCAGCACCGGGTGGTCCGCGGCGGCGGCGGCCGGAAGCAGGTGCACGTAGGTAGTCTCCCAGGCGTCGACCGCGCAGCCGGCACCGACCAGCAGCGCGGCGTAGTCGACCGGGTCGTCCACGGGCGCCTCGCGCAGCAGCGGGGCGAGGGTGCCGCGCCACCGGTCCCGCCCGGCGACCTCGCGCAGCGCCCGGTGGGACGGGGCGGCGAAGTTCCCCGGCACCTGGAACGCCAGCCACGCCCCCGGGGGCAGCTCCGCAGCCCAGCGGCTGAGCAGTGCCTGGTGGCCGGGCACCCATTGCAGCACCGCGTTGCTGACCAGCACGTCTACGTCCGCCGCCGGGTGCCAGGACCGCACGTCCCCGACGGCGAAGTCGACCGGGGCGGCCAGGGCGGTCGCCCGGTCGACCATCTCCGGGGACGAGTCGATGCCGCTCACCCGGGCCTGCGGCCAGCGGTTGGTGAGGGTGGCGGTCAGGGTGCCGGGGCCGCAGCCGAGGTCCACCACCGCCCTCGGCCGCCGCGTCGGGATCCGGGCGACGAGGTCGTGGAAGGGCCGTGAGCGCTCGTCGCCGTAGCGCAGATAGGTGGTCGGGTCCCACATGGCAATCTCCAAACCGTACGTACGTCTTGTTAAACGGTACGGCCCGACGCGCCGGTCAGCAAGGGGATCACTAGGCTCGGACCCGTGGAACAACGCAGCTTCGACCGGCTCGGCCGGCACGTCGGCAGCATCGGACTCGGCGCCTGGCAGCTCGGCGCCGACTGGGGTGAGGTCAGCGAGAGTGCGGCCCTGGACGTTCTGGCCGCCGCCGTCGGGGCCGGGGTCACCTTCCTGGACACCGCCGACGTGTACGGCGACGGTCGCAGCGAGCGGCTGATCGGCCGGTTCCTGCGCGAACACCCGGGGCACGGGCTCACCGTCGCCACCAAGATGGGCCGGCGGGTGCCGCAGACGCCGGCGGCGTACACCCTGGACAACTTCCGGGCCTGGACCGACCGCTCCCGGGCCAACCTCGGGGTGGACACCCTCGACCTGGTGCAGCTGCACTGCCCGCCCACCCCGGTCTTCGCCGACGACCGGGTCTTCGACGCCCTCGACACCCTGGTCGCCGAGCGGCGGATGGCCGGCTACGGGGTCAGCGTGGAAACCTGCGACCATGCGCTGACCGCCATCGCCCGCCCCGGGGTGGCCAGCGTGCAGATCATCCTCAACGCGGTCCGGCACAAGCCCCTGGAGCGGGTGCTGCCCGCCGCGGCCGCGGCCGGGGTCGGCATCATCGCCCGGGTGCCGCTGGCCAGCGGTCTGCTCTCCGGCCGCTACGACGAGCACACCACGTTCCCGGCCAACGACCACCGGAACTTCAACCGGCACGGCGAGTCCTTCGACGTCGGCGAGACCTTTTCCGGCGTCGACTACGACCTCGGCCTGGCCGCCGTGCGCCGGCTCGCCCCGCTGGTCGGCGGCGACCGCACCATGGCCCAGTTCGCGCTGCGCTGGATCCTCGACCAGCCCGGCGTCACCGTGGTCATCCCCGGTGCCCGCGACGCCGAGCAGGCCCGGCGCAACGCCGCCGCGGCCGACCTGCCGCCGCTCGACGAGGCGGAGCTGGCCGCCGTCCGCGCGACGTACGACGAGCTGATCCGGCCGCAGGTGCACGACCGGTGGTGACCCCGGCCCGCCGGCCCTGCGGCGCGCCGTCGCCGGAGGCCGGCGCCGGCGGGCATGCTGGAGTCGGACGGGCGTCGTCGGAGGGGGAACGATGAGGGGCTGGTTCCGGCTCACCGTGGGACTGCTGGCCGTCGTGCTGGGCGCCCTCTGGACCGTGCAGGGGCTGGGCTACGTGGACGGCAGTGTGATGACCGGCGAACGGATCTGGGCGGTGATCGGTCCGGTTCTCGTCCTGATCGGACTCCTGGCGCTCTGGTACGGCATGCGGGCCCGTCGCAAGCGGGGCTGAAGCCGGAGCCGCCGAATTCGAAAGTGGTCCACGAATACGGAAAGCCCCGCATCCCGAGAACGGGACACGGGGCTTCGTGCCGGCCGGCGTGGCCGGCTCGGTAGCTCAGATGGGGCGGACCTGCTCGGCCTGCGGACCCTTCTGACCCTGGGCGATCTCGAACTCCACCCGCTGGTTCTCCTCCAGCGTGCGGTAGCCGCTGGTCTGGATGGCCGAGAAGTGGACGAACACGTCAGCACCCCCGCCGTCGACGGTGATGAAGCCGAAGCCCTTGTCAGCGTTGAACCACTTCACGGTTCCCTGCGCCATGTGTATCTCCTTCTAAAACTGGCGGCCGAGCACGCCGTGCGGCCGATTGGCCGTTTTCGAGCAGCGGCGCCTGAGGCGGCCCCCGGTGAAGGAGACTTCTCTCAACCCACGCGTCTCTCAACAGCGTGAGACAGCAAACCACGTACGCAAAAACTCTGCACAGCCTACCCGACGAAATTCTCCGACATGTGACCTGACGGTTGCGGCAGACCCACTGGGCGGACCGAACGGGCCATGCGAATGGCCCCCTTCCCGGATACCGGAAAGGGGGCCGACGCGCTGTCGGAGATCAGTCGGGCCAGTGGCCGGTGAGCCGACGAACACCGACCGCGCCGCCCCGGTCCACGGCGGCCCGGACGACCGCGAAGATGGCCCCCTGCAACGCCGCGGCGGCCAGCACCTCACCCCAGCCACGGTCCTCGTCGGTGGCGCTGGGCGCGTCGCCGTCGCCGGCCGTGACCTTCCAGACCTGCCGGAAGATCGCCCCGGCGACCGTGCCGGCGGCCAGCCCGAGCAGCACCCCGACGGGCTTGTACGCGGCCTTGCCGATTCTGCTGCTCACCTGCGCCTCCCCCGGACGATCAGCAGCACCACCGCGGTGGCCACCGCGCCGGCCGCGACGGCCGCCCACGGCAGCGGGCTGCGCCCGATCGCCCCACTCTTCTCGTAAGCTTGCGCCCGCGCCAGCCGGGCCCGCTGCGCCGCCTGGCCGCGCATTCGGGCCACGGTCGCCGCGGCCTGCTCGCGCATCCGCACCTTCGCCTGCTCGGCGGAGTGCCGGAGCAGGGCCTTCGGGTCGGCCCGGGCGGCCAGCAACTCCATCGTCTCACCCAGTTCCACCCGGGTCCGGCGAATCTCCTCGCGGAGCGCCGCCACGTCCCCGGTCCCGTTACCGGTCATGCCCGCCTCCCGTCCTTCACCGCGGCGGTGACGGTGTCCACGTCCGCCCGGACGCTGCGAACCGTCGCCTCCGGCACCGGCGGAACGGCACGGCTGACCTGTTGCTTGCCGACCAGCGCGAAGATCCCGGCGAGCAGGAAGAGCGCCACCGCCACGATCAGGGCGGCCAGCCAGGCGGGCATCACCAGCGCCAGCAGCAGGATCACCGTGGCGACCAACGCGCCGGCGCCGTAGAGGGCCATCACCCCGCCGCCGCCGAACAGACCGATCCCGATGCCCGCGTGCTTGCCCTTCTGGGCCAGTTCCGCCCGGGCCAGCGCCAGTTCGTCCCGTACCAGGCGGGAGACCTGCTCGGTGGCCCGCTGCACCAGTTCGGCGGTGGAGGGCTCGTTCCCGGTCCGGGACGTGCTGCGACTCGCGACGTCAGCCATGCTGTCCTCCTTTCATCATCACCGCGCTGTATGCCCGGAGTCGCCGCCCGTCAATCCTGCGCGGAACGGCCGGCCGGCCCGGCCATGCGCCACCGTGCGCCCGGCCCGCCCGCAGGCGGGCCGGAGCCGGCGCGTGCGCAGCAGGTCCCCCGGAACGGGCGGAACAAACCCGGCGGAGCCGAGATGTCCGGCCGCCGGGATTTTTCGTCCCACAGGTGCAACGGGTACACCCCGCTCCTGGTCACCCGGCGGCGGACGCGAACAGCCCCCGGCCGCCCAGAGGCGGCCGGGGGCTGTTCGCCAGCACGGGGTCAGCGGCGGGCTTCGGCGGGCTCGTCCGGGCCGACGAAGACCTCGCTGCGGGCCTCCCCGTCGTCGCTGCCGCCGAAGACGCGCGCGTCGTCGGGAATGTCCGTGTCGGGCCGCCGGCGGACGGTCCGGCGCGGCACCATCACCTGCCAGGGCAGCGGCCCGGCGGCATCGCCCACCTCGGCGCGCATCCGGGGCAGCGCGGTCGGCCGCTGGTCGCGGATCCAGGCCACCAACTGCTCGCGGACCAGGCAGCGCAGGTCCCAGAGGCTGCCGGCGTCGGCGGCGCTGACCACCGCCCGAACCTTGACCATGCCGCCGGTGGCGTCGGTCACCTGGAGCACGCACACCCGGCCGTCCCACAGGTCGGTGCCCTCGCAGAGCCGGCGCAGCTCCTCCCGCATCGCCTGCACCGGGACAGCCCAGTCGACGTCGAGTTCGGCGGTGCCGAGCACCGCCGCCTCGGTGCGGGTCCAGTTCTGGAACGGGGTGCTGGTGAAGTACGAGGTGGGCAGGATCAGTCGCCGGTCGTCCCAGATCTGAACCACCACGTAGCTGAGGGTCAGCTCCTCGATCCGGCCCCACTCCCCCTCCACCACGACCACGTCGTCGAGGCGTACCGCGTCGCTGAAGGCGAGCTGGAGGCCGGCGAAGACGTTGCCGAGCAGGCTCTGCGCCGCGAGGGCGGCGACCACACCGACCACACCGGCGCTGGTCAGCACGCCGGCGCCGATACCGCGTACGGCGGGGAAGGTCATCAGCATCACACCGAGGGCGAGCACCACGATCACCGCGATGGTCAGCCGGCGCAGCAGCACCACCTGGGTACGCACCCGGCGGGCGTGCCGGTTGTTCGGCACGTCCACCCGGAACCGGGCCAGCGCGGTGTCCTCGATCACCACCAGCAGGGAGGCGACCAGCCAGGCGATGGTCGCGACGACGCCGAGCACCAGGATGTGCAGCACCGTCTTACGAAACGGCGTGCCGACCGCGTAGCCCGTGCTGTACCGGACCGCGAACTGGACCGCGAGCACCGTCGCGGCCACCTGGAACGAGCGGTGCGCGTGCTCGGTGAGCTCGGTCATCAGCACCGAACGGCGCCCCAACCGTCGGGTGACGCGGTGCACCACCTCCACCACCACAAGCGCGATCGCCGCCGCGGCGAGCGCGGCGACGATCGTCACGAGGTACCTCTGCACGCGTTGCTTCCTCCTCCGAGCTGTCAGCCTTGATCAGGCAAAGGCCCAATGGTGCCTGGCAACCCCGGAATCGGCCAGCTCAGGCCTTGCGGTAGCGGGACTGGAGGAAGCAGTAGAGGCCGAACGCGGCGATGCCGAGCGCCATCAGGGTCAGCAGCACCGGCCCGTACGACTGGTCGCGCAGGGTCCGCAACGCGGCGTCCAGGCCCCGGGCCTTGTCCGGGTCGTACTTGGCGGCGGCGACGATGATCAACAGGCCGGCGATCGCGAATACGGAGCCGCGGGCTGCGTAGCCGACCATGCCGAGGCGGCGGGCCAGGGTGCGCGTCTTCGGGCTCATCTCACCGGTGCGGAGGTTCTTCAGGAACTTCTTCTTGAGCCCGTAGATGACCATGCCGATGCCGAAGGCGGCGATGGCCAGGCCGATCAGGCCCACCAGCCAGCGCCCGCCGGGGGAGCTCATCAGCTTGCCGGTGAGCGCCTCCTGCTTCGCGGCGCTGTTCGACGCGGCGTCCTGGAAGACCTTCACCGCCGTCCAGGCGAGCCAGAGGTAGATGACCGTCCGGAATCCGGAGGCGATCCGCTCGAAGATCCGCTTTCGGCCGTGCTTGTCGCGGTGCCCGAAGGCCGCCTCGAGCCCCTGCCAGATCGCCATGGCGAGCAGGCCGACCGCGATCGCGATCAGGAGGAACTTGCCGAGCGGCTCGCCGGCTAGGGTGCGCAACGCACCGGTCTGGTTGCCCTCCTTGCCCGACGACTTGCCGAACGCGATCTGCAGCGCCAGCCAGGCGAAGAGGAGGTGGACGATCCCGTAGCCGATGAAACCGGCCCGGGCCAACAGTTCGAGCCACCTGCTGTTCGCGGCCTGGGCGGCGGTGGCTCCGGCGTTCCGGGTGAGAGACATGGCGCCACAATCTCCCGATGCGAAGATTTCCAAACGTCGGCCGCCGCCCAGCCTGCGGATCAGCCGTTGCGGTCGTGCGCCACGCGGAGGACCACCTGCTGGTCGGTGACGCTGTCCAGGCTCACCTGGAAGCCGCCCACCTCGGTGGCCTGCTGGCCGACCGTGAGCGAGAGCTGCTCCCCGGCGACCTCGACGGTCACCTGGTCGCCCTGGGCGCCGACCAGCTTCGCCTCGACACCGAGAATGGTGGCGCTGGCGTCCACGCCCCGGTCGAAGGTCACCGTGCAGGCGTTCAGGCCGCAGTCGGTGGCGGCGCCCTCCGAGCTGCAACCGGCCAGCAGCGCGGCGCCGAGGGCGAGGCCGGCGAGCAGGCCGGCGGCGCGACGGACGGGGGTCTGCGAGGGGGTAACGCGTCGGTTCGTCACCCGGGCAAGGGTACGAGACGCCGGTCACGCCGCCGTCTCCCGGTGATCACCGGGCGGCACGTTAGGGTCCCGGCATGCCCTTCGACATCGCCCGGACCCGGGCCGCGTACCCCGCCCTGGCCGAGGGTTTCGTCCATCTCGACGGGGCCGGCGGCACCCAGACCGCCCAGCCGGTCATCGACGCGGTCGGCGCCGCGATGTCCACCGCGATCGGCAACCGGAGCAGCGCCTTCGAGCCCGGCCGGCGGTCGCTGGACCTGGTGGCCGCCGCCCGCTCGGCGGTGGCCGACCTGCTCGGCACCCAGCCCGACGGCGTGGTGCTCGGGCCGAGCGCCACCGCGCTGACGTACACCCTGGCCCGGACGCTCGGCGCGACCTGGCGGCCGGGCGACGACGTGGTGGTCTCGCGGCTGGACCACGACGCCAACGTGCGGCCGTGGGTACAGGCGGCCGAGGCCGCCGGCGCGACCGTGCGCTGGGCGGAGTTCGACCCGGCGACCGGCGAGCTGCCCGCCGGCCAGTACGCGGACCTGGTCGGCGAGCGCACCCGGCTGGTGGCGGTGACCGCCGGCAGCAACGCGATCGGCACCGCGCCGGACGTCGCGGCGATCGCCAAGACCGCGCACGCCGCCGGCGCGCTGGTCTGCGTGGACGGGGTGCACGCCGTGCCGCACGGCCCCACCGACCTGGCCTCGCTGGGCGCGGACTTCCTGGTCACCAGCGCGTACAAGTGGTCGGGGCCGCACCTGGCGGCGATGGTCGCCGACCCGACCCGCTGGGCGGCGCTGCGCCCGGCGAAGCTGCTCCCCTCCTCCGACGCGGTCCCGGACCGGTTCGAGTACGGCACGCCGAGCTTCCCGATGCTGGCCGGGGTGGCCGCCGCGGTGGACCACCTGGCCACCCTCGATCCGGCGGCGACCGGCAGCCGCCGGGAGCGGGTCCGGGCCGGGCTGGCCGCCGCTCAGGCGCACGAGGAGGCCGTCTTCGACCGACTCCTCACCGGGCTGGCCGAAAACCCGGCCGTCACCGTGTACGGCTCCCCGGCCCGGCGCTGGCCCACGGTGTCGTTCCGGGTCGCCGGCCTGACCCCGGCGCAGACCGCGGCGGCGCTGGGCGCGGCCGGCTGCTGCCTCTCCGCCGGCGACTACTACGCCTACGAGTACTTCCGCACGATGGGGCTGCGGGACAGCGGCGGAGCGGTACGGGCCAGCGTCTACCACTACAACACGGTCGAGGAGGTGGACCGGTTGCTGGCCGAACTGGACCGGCTGGCTGGTGGCCGGGAGAGAATGGCGCGGTGAGCTTCCTGGTCGAGGAGAACCCCGCCAAGCACCGGTTCGAGATCCTGGTCGACGACGCGCTGGCCGGGTTCTCCGCGTACCTGCCGCGGGGCGAGGTGCTGGTCTTCACCCACACCGAGGTGGACGAGCGCTACCAGCGCATGGGCGTGGGCGCGGCGCTGATCCAGGCCACCCTCGACCAGATCCGCGCCCGCGGCGGCCGGGTGGTGCCGAGGTGCCCGTCCATGGCCGCGTTCATCGAGCGGCACCCGGACTACGCCGACCTGGTGGTCCCGGAGCCCTGAGGCAGGCCCCGACCGGCCGGTCGCGTCCAGGCGGCCCGGCCGCGACGTGGGCGGCGCCCGACCGTCAGCGGGCGCCGGCGAGGAGTTCGGCGGCGGCCTGCGCGGCGGCCCGGGTGGCTCCGTGGGTGGCCAGGTGCACCGCGCCGGTGACCAGCACGGGCACGCCCAGCTCGACCACCACCGCGTCCGGCCGGGCGGCGAGGGCGCGGGTGACCGCCGCCCGCATCCAGTCGTGGCGGTGCAGGTCGCGCACCACCAGCACCAGAGGGCGGCCGGCCGATCCGGCCACCGGGTCGGCCGGGACCTCGCCCTCGGCGTACCGGGCGGCGCTGGTGCCGGGCACCAGGTCGGCCAGCGGCGCGGCGAGCCCCCACGGGGTCTCCTCGCCGATCGCGATGTTGCGGGGCGGAGCGAACTCCACCACGTGCGCCGGGCCGGCCAGCGGCAGCCGCCCGGCCCCGGCGGCCACGTGCACCGCTCGGCGGGCGGCGGCCAGGCCGACCGCGGAGCCGTCGTCGTTCCGGATCCGGGCCGGCCGGTCGGCCCGCGCGGCGGCGCTCCACGCGGCGAGCTGACCGACCCGCTTGGCCGCCTCGGCCAGCCGCTCCTCGGGCAGTTCCCCGGCGACCACCGCGGCGACGATCGCGTCGCGCAGCTGCACCGCGTCGGCCTCGATGGCCCGTTCGCCGCCCACGCAGATCGCGTCCGCGCCGGCGGCGAGGGCACGCACCGCCGCGCCGGTGAAGCCGTACCGGTCGGCGACCGCCCGCATCTCCACCGCGTCGGTCACCACCACCCCGTGGAAGCCCAGCTCGTCCCGGAGCAGCCCGCCGAGGATGCGCGGGCTGAGCGTGGCCGGCAGCTCCGGGTCGAGCGCCGGCACCAGCAGGTGTCCGGTCATCACCGCCTGCACCCCGGCAGCCACCGCGGCCCGGAACGGGGCCAGCTCGACGGCGTCCAGCCGGGCCCGGTCGCCGCCGATGCGGGGCAGGTCGTGGTGGGAGTCGACCCGGGTGTCCCCGTGGCCGGGGAAGTGCTTTGCGCAGGCAGCCACCCCGCCGGCCTGGAGCCCGCGTACCCAGGCGGCGGTGTGCCGGGCCACCAGGGCCGGGTCGGGGCCGAACGACCGCACCCCGATCACCGGGTTGGCCGGGTTGGAGTTGACGTCGGCGTCCGGGGCGTAGTCGAGGGTCACACCGAGGTCGGCCAGCTCGACGCCGAGGTCGCGGGCCACCTCCTCGGTCAGCCGCTCGTCGTCGACCGCGCCGAGGGCGAAGTTGCCGGGCCGGGAGCTGCCCCGGGCCGACTCGATGCGGGTGACGTCTCCGGCCTCCTCGTCGATCGCGACGACCACGTCGGGCCGCTCGGCCCGCAGCGCCGCGGTGAGCGCCGCGAGCTGGTCGTGGTCGACGACGTTGCGGGCGAACAGGACCACCGAGCCGAGCCCCTCGCCGAGCCACCGGCAGACCCAGTCCGGCGGGGCGGTGCCGACGAACCCGGGTTGCAGGACGGCAGCGGCCAGGGCCGCCAGGTCCGGGCTCGCTCCCACGATCCGCTCGCTCATGCGCTGTCGTACCCCCGTCTCCCCACGACCCGCCGCCCCGGCGGTGCAGACATGGTCACACTCGCGTCCCTAAATAGTCAACATTCCTAACTGTTAGCTGCTGGCGGACCGGGCACCGCAATGGGAGAGTGCGACCATGCACCCCGCGCTGCTCGCCGACGCCACCACCGCCGCCGACATCCCGGGCGTACGCCTGCTCGGCCTGGTGGTCGGGGGCCTGTTCCTGCTGATCGCCATCCGCGCGATGTTCCGCCGCTGACCACGCGTTCGGACCGCTTCCGGCGGGGTACGGCGCTCGTTGTCCGAACCGTGGCGGCGAGGGGGAAGCGTGAAGATCGGCTACTTTCTGTCCAGCGAGGAGTACCCGCCGGCGGAACTGCTGGCGCAGGCCAGCGGCGCGGAACGGGCCGGCTTCGAGGCCCTGTGGATCTCCGACCACTACCACCCCTGGGTCGACGCGCAGGGCCAGAGCCCCTTCGTCTGGTCCACCATCGGCGCGCTCAGCCAGGTCTGCCGGCTGCCGGTGACCACCGCGGTCACCTGTCCCACCATGCGCATCCACCCGGCGGTGATCGCCCAGGCCGCGGCCACCAGCGCCGTGCTGCACGAGGGCCGGTTCGGGCTCGGCGTGGGCACCGGCGAGGCGCTCAACGAGCACATCCTCGGCGCCGTCTGGCCGCAGACCGACGTCCGCCTGGAGATGCTCGAGGAGGCCGTCGGGGTGATCCGCGAGCTGTGGCGCGGAGACTTCGTCAACCACCACGGGAAGCACTACACCGTCGAGCACGCCCGGATCTACACCCGACCCGACACACCCCCGCCGATCCACGTCTCCGGCTTCGGTCCGAAGTCGATCGAGCTGGCCGCCCGGATCGGTGACGGCTACGTGAGCACGGTGCCGGACGCCGAGATGGTCCGCCGGTTCCGGGACGCCGGCGGCGGCGACAAGCCGTGCCAGGCCGGCTTCAAGGCGGCGTACGCCGACAGCGAGGACGCGGGCGCGCTGATCGCGTACCAGAAGTGGCCCAACGCCGGGGTGCCGGGCGAGCTGTCCCAGGTGCTTCCCTCGCCACGCCACTTCGAGCAGGCCGCGCAGCTGATCGGGCCGGACATGATGAAGGAGTCGTTCGTCTGCGGCAACAGCGTCGACGCGCACCTGGAAATGATCGACCGGTACGCGCGGGCCGGCTTCGACGAGGTCTACGTGGCGAACACCGGGCCGCACTGGCCGGGCCTGTTCGACCTCTACCGGCGCGAGGTCCTGCCCCGGCTGCGCTGACCGCTCAGCCGGCGCCGAGCGCCCGCCGCAACCGCTCGTCCCCGACCGGGCTGCCGAGCGCGGCCCGCTCCTCGGGACGGTCGACGGAGCACCGCAGCACGACGGCGCAGCAGCGCAATCACCGCGTCGCGAATGCGGCGGTGCCGTCGGTACGGTGCTCCCCGGAGGTGGCGGCATGACCGACACGACGACGACCGTGACAGCACCACCGCAGCGGTCCCTGGCCGTGGCACTGGCCGGGTTCCTGCCCGCGGTGCTGCTCAACGCGGTGCCGCCGCTGCTCATCCTGCTCTATGTCCGCAGCTTCACCGCGACCGCGAGCCCGGACAGCGGGTTCAACGTGTTCACCCTCGGGGCGGCGGCCTTCCTGCTCGTGGACGCCGCGCTGCTGCTCCTCGCGCTGGTGGGCCTGTTCCGGCCGGCGGCGCGCCCGTGTGCGGCGGGGTACCTCGTCGGCGTCTTCGCGGTCGTCATCACCCTGGTGGCGGTCGCGCCGTTCGTGGGCTGAGCCGCCCCGGTTTCGGCGGTGATCGCCGGGGGTACCTGCGGCCACTGATGAGACTGACGACGCACTCCACGACGTTGCGCCGCGCGGCGCGCAGCCTCTTCGGCTGGACCACGCTGCGGCCCAACCAACTCGCCGCCATGCGGGCGGTCATGAGGCGACGCGACGCCCTGGTGGTCCTGCCCACCGGCGCCGGCAAATCGGCGATCTACCAGATCCCGGCCAGCCTGATCCCCGGCCCCACGGTCGTCATCTCCCCGCTGCTGGCGCTTCAGCAGGACCAGATCGCCGCGCTCAACGAACGGCAGCGCCCCGAGCTGCGGGCGGTGCGGATCAGCTCCGACGAGACCGCCGCGCAGCAGGCCGAGGCGATCGAGGAGATCCGCCGGGGCCGGGCCGAGTTCCTCTTCATCACCCCGGAGGCGCTGAGCAACCCGGACCGGCTGGCCGAGGTCCGCTCGCTGAAGCCGGCCCTGGTGGCGATCGACGAGGCGCACTGCATCTCCGCCTGGGGGCACGACTTCCGCCCTGACTACCTGGCGCTCGGGCACCTGATCGAGGGCATCGGCCGGCCGCCCGTGGTGGCCCTGACCGCCACCGCCTCCCCGCCGGTACGCGACGACATCATCGCCCGGCTCCGGCTGCGCGACCCCGAGGTGGTGGTCTCCGGGCTGGACCGGCCGAACCTCTTCCTCGAGGTGGCGCACTGCCCGACCGACGACTACCGGTGGCGGCGGCTGACCGCGCTGCTCCGCGACGACGAGCGCCCCGGGATCATCTACGTGCCGACCCGGCGGGCCGCCGAGGAACTGGCCGGACGGCTGACCGACGCCTGCTTCCCCGCGCAGTACTACCACGGCGGCATGCCGACCGCCGCCCGTCACGAGCTGCACGAGGCGTTCCTCGCCGACCAGGTGCCGATCATGGTGGCGACCTCGGCCTTCGGCATGGGCATCGACAAACCCAACATCGCCTGGGTGGCGCACATGGCACTGCCCGACTCCCCGGACAGCTACTTCCAGGAGATCGGTCGCGCCGGCCGGGACGGCCAGCCGGCCCGGGTGCTGCTGCTGTGGCGCGCCGAGGACGTCGGCCTGCAGCGCTACTTCACCGGCGGCCTGCCCGACGAGCAGGAACTGCGGGAGCTCGCCGCGCTGCTGCGCAAGCAGCCGCGGAGCAAGAAGGAACTGCGTGAGCTGACCGGCCTCGGCCCGCGCAAGCTCGGCCAGTACCTGTCCCTGCTGGAGCAGGTGAGCGCCGCCGAGCCGCGCGCCCGCCAGCGCATCGGCGCCCCCCGGTACGCCCCGCCGGCCGCCGATTCCGGCCGGGCGGCGCTCGCCGAGGCGGAACGGCAGCAGGCCGTCACCCGGTCCCGTACCGACATGATGCGCGCCTTTGCCGAGACCACCGGCTGCCGCGGCCAGGCGCTGCTGGCGTACTTCGGCGAGCAGATGCACGAGGTCTGCGGGCACTGCGACAACTGCCACGCCGGCACCAGCGTCGCCGACGACCGGGCGGTCGGGCCGTTCCCGGTGCACAGCCAGGTACGGCACCCGGAATGGGGCGCCGGCCTGGTGCTGAGCTACGAGGAGGACCGGATGACGGTGCTCTTCGACGAGGTCGGCTACAAGACGCTGTCGGTGCGCGTGGTGTCCGAACAGGGCCTGCTCGCGCTCGACTAGCCTGACCCGGGCACCGGGACGGTGCCCGTCGACAACGACCACCACGGCGAAAGGGGCTTGATCGTGATCGAGCAGCCGGCGTACACCGGGTTCGGTTTCTCCGACGAGGAGTGGGGCCTGCTGGTCGGGCTGCCGCAGGCGGTCATCACCGCGGCGAGCGCGGCCGAGTCCGACGGCACCAAGCGCACCATGGCCGAGAACGCCGCCGGGCTGGAGACCATCTCCGCGGGGCGGGAGTCGGCCAGCCCACTGGTGGCCGCCGTGGCGGGCGAGGTCGTCTCGCAGGTGGGCGACCCGGAGGCCGGCGCGGAGCTGCCGGTCCTCATGCCCGCCGAGCCGCAGGCGATGATCGACGACGTGCTCGCCCGGGCCGGCCAGG
This sequence comes from Micromonospora mangrovicola, assembly GCF_047200535.1. Classification (NCBI taxonomy): domain Bacteria; kingdom Bacillati; phylum Actinomycetota; class Actinomycetes; order Micromonosporales; family Micromonosporaceae; genus Micromonospora; species Micromonospora mangrovicola. The sequence goes on from NZ_JBJZOG010000006.1 coordinate 80,871, forward strand.
CGACCGCCCTGCTGGCCGCCAAGGTGGACGAGGGGCAGGCCGGAGCGTACCGGCACTGGCTGGTGGAGATCGCCGACCAGGTGGTCACGGCGGCCTCCAGCGGCGGCATCCTGGGCCTGGGCGGCGACGTGGTCAGCGTCTCGGAGCGGCGGTTCCGGGACCGGCTCGCCCAGGTGCTCAACGACTGAAATTCCCGCTACCGGCGGAGCCGGACCAGAAGAGATGATTGCCGTCAATGACGGATGTCGGACGCCCCGGCGGTCGCTCGCGACCCGCCCGGGGCGTCTTCGACAGTAGCGGGTGACGGACTGCGGGGAGGTCGCTGATGGACGCCGGACTGCACCAGCACGTCCTCGACACGGAGCAGGTGCCGGCGCCGGAGCGGTTCGGGCTCTGGCTGGACATGATCGCCGACTCCCCCGCGCCGCTGCGGGTGCGGACGGCGCACGCCGACAACTTCGTCGCCCGGGCGGAGTTCATCGAGCTGGGCCGGATGCGCCTCATCCGCTACCGCTACCCGTCGGTGGACTGCGTCCGGACCGCCAAGCTGATCCAGCGTTCCGACCCGGACTACTACTGCCTCGCGCTGACCCTCACCGGGACCGGGGTCGCCGGGCAGGAGGGGCAGCGGAGCCAGTGCCGGCCCGGCGAGTTCACCTTCTACGACTGCTCCCGCCCGCACGAGGTCAGCCACCACGGGCTCGACGGCGGACGCGAGCACGCCAGCTCCGTCGTGGCCTTCCTCCCCTACGACGCGTTGCCGCTGTCCCAGGGGCGGCTCGCCCCGCTGTTCGCGGGCCGGATGTCCGGCACCGAAGGGATCGGGGCGCTGCTGGCGGACTACCTGATCCAGCTCAGCAGCCATCCGGAGCAGTACCACGCGGCGGACGCGGAGCGGCTCGCCGGCATCGGGCTGGACCTGACCTCCACCATGCTCGGCCGGCACCTGGTCTCCGAGGACGAGATCCCGACCGAGGTGCGGCGCCGCGCGCTGCTGGCCCAGGTCCGCTCGCACATCCGCCAGCACCTGGGGAACGCGACCCTGAGTCCCCGGGGCGTCGCCGACGCACACCACATCTCGGTCCGCTCCCTGCACCGGCTCTTCGAGGACGAGGAGACCACCGTGGCCGCGTACATCCGAGACCAGCGGCTGGAACGCTGCCGCCTCGACCTCACCGACCCGGCGCTGCGGGACCACCCCATCCAGCACATCGCCGGCCGCTGGGGGTTCCGGGACAAGGCCCACTTCAGCCGGGCGTTCCGGGCGGCGTACCAGGAGACCCCGCAGGCGTACCGGGCGCGACACCGGCCCTGAGCGGCACGGATCGTCAACACTCCGGCATCCGCGGTCAACTCGCAGCCGACATACTGATTGCGGGCCGACCGCCGGGTGACCGGCGCGGCCCACTGGTATCGGGGGGCCGTGGCGAGGCGCCCGCGGCGGACCGCCGCGGGCGGCCGCCCGGTGCCGACGCCGGCGTACCGGCGGCCGACCTCCCGGACACCACCGGCCGACGACGGCCGCACCGGGCCCCGGCCCCGTCGTCTCTCCCCCAGGACCGGCGACGGGGCCGGTCAGGCCACCTTCTCCCCGAGCAGGGCCAGCACGGCGCGCTCCACCGACTCCCGGGGCATCTCCGGCTCGACCGGGGCGAGCACCCCGTCGTGGTAGAGGTCGACCACACGAGGGTCCACGTAGGACGCCCGCGCCACGGTCGGCGTGTTGCCGAGCAGCTCGGCGACCGAACGCATCACTGCGGCGACCGCACGCCGCCGGGCCGTTTCGGAGCGCTGCGCACCGGCCGTGGCCAGCCCGGTGGCGGCCAGCACGGTGGCGTGCCAGGTACGGAAGTCCTTCGCTGTCATCTCCCCGCCGCTGGCGTCGCGCAGGTAGTCGTTGACCTCGTCGCTGCGCACGTCCCGCCACGCCCGGCCGTCCCAGTAGCCGAAGAGGCGCTCCTGCCTGCGCCGCCGGCGGCGCAGGTTGGTCAGCACCCGGCACAACTCGTCGTCCTCGATCCGGCGCACCTGCTCGACGCCCCCCTTGGCCGGGAACTCGAAGACCACGCAGCCGTCCCGGGAGCGGGCGTGCTCGGGGCGTAGCGTGGCGACCCCGAAGGTGGGGTCGTCCCCGGTGGCGTACTGGTCGCTGCCGACCCGGAACATGCCCATGTCCAGCAGCCGGGTGACGGTGGCGAGGACCCGTTCCCGCCGCAGGCCGCGCAGCGTCAGGTCGTGGTCGACCCGGCCGCGCAGCACCGGCAGCCGGTGCGCCACCTCCAGCATGTGGTCGAACTTGGCCTCGTCCCGCTTCTGCCGCCACTGCGGGTGGTAGAGGTACTGCTTGCGCCCGGCCGCGTCGATCCCGGTGGCCTGGATGTGCCCGTTCGGGTACGGCGAGATCCACACGTCCTGCCAGGCCGGCGGGATCACGAGGTCACGGAGCCGGCCCACTTCGTCGGGGTCGCGGACCGGCTCGCCCTTCGCATCGACGAAGAGCCAGCCCTTGCCGCGCCGCCGGCGTCCGTACCCCGGCCGGCCCGGATCACTACGCCGCAACCGCACCGGAGACCCGCACCGCCCGTTCCGCTTCCGCCGCGGCGGCCAGCACCTCGTCCACACCGATGGCCGCCAGCGTCGGATGGCTGGCCGGCCCACCCGGGTCGGCCCAGCCCGGGCCGGTCACGACACCGGGGGTGGTGCCGAGCGCGCGGTGCCGCGGACGGTCCGGCGGCGGGCCCCACTGCTTCGCGGGCACCGGGCCGAAGAGCACCACCGACGCGGTGCCGTAGCCGGTCGCCAGGTGGGCCACCCCGGTGTCCCCGCTGACCACCAGCCGGGCGTCGGCCACCAGCGCGGCCAGCTCGGCCAGGCCGGTCCGGCCGGCGAGCACCGCCGCCGGCGGCAGCCCGGCGTCGGCGGCCACCCGCTCGGCCAGGGCCCGTTCGTCCGCACTGCCGGTGAGTACCACCCGGTGCCCGTGGCCGGCGAGGGTCCGGGCGAGCGCCGCGAAGCGTCCCGCCGGCCAGCGCTTCGCCGGGATCTTGCTGCCCGGGTGCAGCACGGTTGCGCCAGCCGGGACCTCGGCGACGGGTGGGCGGCGCAGGGCCAGGTCGGCCGGGTCGGCCGGGAGTCCGTACCCGTGCAGCAGGCGGCACCAGCGGTCGACCTCGTGCTCGTCGTCGTCCCACGCGGGCCCGTCGGAATGTCCGGCGTCGGCGTTGCGGTAGGCGAGCAGCCGGCCGGGTCGGGTGGCGGCGAGCGCCCGGTGCGACTGCGGGCCCCGGCCGTGCAGGTTGACCGCCAGCCCCGGCGGCGGGCCCGGCCAGGCCAACCGGTCGAGGCCGTCCGTGGGTAGCACCCGGTCGACCGCGCCGACCAGCTCGGCCAGCGGCGCCAGCCAGGCCGGCGCGGCCAGCACCAGCTCGCGGCCGGGGAAGCCGGCCCGCAGGCCGCGCAGCGCCGGCACAGCCGTCGCGAGGTCGCCCACGCCGAGCGCCCGGAGCACGAGAATCACGGGTACGAGGTCTCCTGCTCGGCGCAGACCACCATCTCCCGTACGACGCAGCCGGGCGGCTGGGACAGGGCGAACATGATCGCGGCTGCGGTGTCGGCGGGCTCGTTGAGCGCGGCGTCCGGCCCGGGGCGGTACCGCGTGTCCCGGGAGTCGAAGAAGGCGGTGCGCATGCCGCCCGGGATGAGCAGGGTGACCCCGACCGTGCCGGCCAGCTCGGCGGCGAGCGCCCGGGTGAAGCCGACCACGCCGAACTTGGCCGCGCAGTACGCGGTGGCGTCGCTGACCGCCTTGACCCCGAGGGTGGAGGCGACGGTGACGATGCTGCCCCGGGACGCCGCCAGGTAGGGCAGCGCGGCCCGGATCACCGCCGCGGTGGCGAGCAGGTCCACCGCGACGATCCGCTCCCAGGTCTCGGCCGGGACGTCGGCCAGCTTGCCCGGCATGTCCATGCCGGCAGCGGTCACCACCGCGTCGAGGCCGCCGGACCGTTCCGCGAGCTCCCGGGTGGCCACCTCGGCGGCCCGGGTGTCGGCCAGGTCGCACTCGACCCAGGGCACCCCGTCACCCGGCCGGTGCCGGTCCAGGACGAGGGGCCGTCCACCGGCCCTGGCCACCGCGGCGACCACCGCCGCCCCGAGCCCGCTCGAACCGCCGGTGACCAGGACGGTGGGGCCGGCCCCGAGTGGTGGTGTGCTGCTCATCGTGCTCCCTCCGCCGTCGGTCGGGACGCCGGCTCGCGGCGCGCCCCGGCCGCCGGGACCGCCACGGCGGGAAACCCGGCCGGGCCGCGGCCGGCCCGGGCCGCCGCGATCATGTCGGTGGTGGACCGGCCGTCCAGGTACGGCACGACCACCGTGTGCCCGCCCCAGCGGGCCAGGACCTCCGCCTCGGGCAGGGTCTCCTCGCCGCCGCCGCTGGCGTAGTCGCCACCCTTGACCCAGATGTCGGGCCGAAGCCAGGACAGGGCGGCGTGCGGGGTCGGCTCGTCGAAGATCATCACGGCGTCGACGCAGCTCAGCGCGGCGAGCAGCCGACTCCGGTCGCCCTGCGGCACGACCGGGCGTTCCGGGCCCTTCAGCCCCGCCACGCTGACGTCGGAGTTGAGGCAGACGACCAGGCAGTCGCCGAGCTGGCGGGCGGCCTGGAGGGTCGCCACGTGCCCGGCGTGCAGCAGGTCGAAGCAGCCGCCGGTGGCGACCACGGTGCCGCCTGCGGCCCGTACCTCGGCGACCACCGCGCCGGCCGCGGCCGCCCCGATCCGGTCGCCGCCGCCGCTGACCACCACCGGGGAGGCCGCCCGCACCGGCGCGGGCAGCGCGGTGGCCACTCCCCCGCCGGCCACGTACGCGGACGCCTCGGCGACCGCCTCCTGCACCGCCTCGGAGACCAGCGCGCCCCGGGCCAGCGCGAGGGTCGCCGTGGCTGCGAAGCGGTCCCCCGCCCCGCAGGTGTCCCCCTCGGCGGCCGGGGCGGGCACCACCAGCGGGGTGGCGCCGGCGTGGCAGAGCAGCGCGCCGTCCCCGCCCAGGGTCACCACGACCGCACCGGCCTGCCAGCGCTGCCGCAGCGCCTGCGCGCTCCGGGCGGCGGTGACCAGCCGGGACCCGCCGGGTGGGCCCTTCGCCAAATCCCGCGCCTCGGACTCGTTCGGGGTGGCCAGGTGCACGCCCGGCACCGCCGCCGGGCCGCGCGGGTGCGGGTCCCAGACCACCGGGGCGCGGGTGGCGGCCAGCGCGGCGCGCAGCGCCGGCTGCCCGGCGACACCCCGGCCGTAGTCGCTGACCAGCACCGCCGAGGCGTCGGCGAGCAGGCGCAGCACCGCCTCGCTCGGCTCGCCCGGCTCGGCGGCCCGGCCGCCGCGGTCATGGCGCAGCAGCACCCGGCCCCGGGCACGCAGCCGGATCTTCTCCGGGGTGCTGCCGGCCAGCGGGAGCGCGTACAACTGCACCCCGGCGGCGGCGAGCAGGGAGCCGATCCGGGCCCCGCCGGCGTCGTCGGCGACAGCGGTGACCAGCGCGACCTCCGCACCCGCGGCGGCGGCGAACACCGCGGCCAGGCCGGCTCCCCCGGGCCGGTCGACGTACGTGGTCTCGTCGAGCACCGGCACGGGGGAGTCGGGGCATAGCCGGTTCACCGTTCCCTCGACGTCCCGGTCCAGCAGGGTGTCACCGATCACCACCACGGGTCCCGTCATGCTCGACCTCCTCATCGGGCCTGCACCTCCCGGTCGGGGGCGTCGCCGAGCACCACCTCCACACCGGTGCGCACCGGCGTGGCCCCGGTCGTCCGGGCCGCGAGGGCCGCCGGCAGGGACCGGTCGACGTACTCGCAGAGCACGTGCGTGGCGACCAGGTGCAGCTCCTGCACCACCTGGCTCTCCGGCGAGTCGACGGCGAGGGTCTCGTGGCACAGTTCGGCGAGCGGGTTGGGGGCGGGGCCGGTGAAGGCCCAGCAGCGCAACCCGGCGTCCCGGCCGGCGCGGGCGGCGGTGAGCAGGTTGCCGCTGGTGCCGCTGGTGGACATCAGCAGCAGGATGTCGTCGGGTCGGCCGTGCGCGCGGACCTGCCGGGCGAAGACCTCCTGGTAGCCGTAGTCGTTGCCGATGGCGGTCATGGCGGAGGTCTCCGCGTGCAGCGCGATGGCGGAGAGGGGTTCCCGGTCGTCGCGGAGCTTGCCGACCAGTTCGGCGGTGAGGTGCTGGGCCTCGGCGGCGCTGCCGCCGTTGCCGGCTACCAGCAACCGCCCGCCGCCGGCCAGCCGCTGCGCGAGGTCGGCGCCCCAGCGGGCCAGCAGCTGCTCGCACTGCCGGAACGGGAGCAGCGCGGCAGCCAGGTGGGTCAGGTGGTCCTCGAGGACCGTGCCGCCGGCGGCGGTTCCGGGCGCCGCCATCAGGCGACCACCCGGGTGGGCCGGCGGACGGTGGCCACCTCGGCGTACAGCTCCGCCAGCCGCTCCGCGGTGGTCGACCAGGAGTAGTGGGTGCGGGCCCGCTCCAGCGCCGCCGTGTGGTACCCGAAACGGCGGATCCGGTCGCCGAGCAGCCGGCGGATCGCCGCGCCGAGCGCCTGCGGGTCGCGGGCCGGCACCAGGTCGCCGGTCCGTCCCGCCACCACGGTGTCGATCAGGCCGCCGACGGCGGTCCCGATCACCGGTACCCCGCAGGCCATCGCTTCGAGGGGGGTGAGCCCGAACGGCTCGTACCAGGGGGCGGCGACCAGCACGTCCGCCGAGCGGTACCAGCGGCCCATCTCCTCGCGGGGCACCGCGCCGAGCAGCCTGACCCGGTCGGCGACGCCGCACGACTCGGCCACGGCCCGCAGCCGCAGCGCGTACGGGTCGGTCTCCAGCAGCCCGGCCGGTGGGCCCCCCACCACCACACATTCGGCGTCGGGCACCAGCGCGGTGGCCCGGATGACGTCCTGGAAGCCCTTGCGCTCCACCAGCCGGCCGACCGTGAGGATGCGCGGCCGGTCGCCGTCCCGTTCGGCGACCGGGCCGAGCGGGGCGAACGTGGACAGGTTCACCCCGGACGGGACGACGGTCATCCGGGACCGCGGCACCCCCATCCGGACCAGCTCGGCGACCTCGTCCTGGCACTGGGCGACCACCCGGTCGACCGAGCAGCCCAGCTCCCGCTCGTGGGCCAGCCGGCCCGGCGGGCTGGTGTCCTGCGCGCCCTGGTGGCGCCGCTTCACCGTGCCCAGCGCGTGGTACGTCTGCACCACCGGCACCCCGGTGCGCCGGCCGGCGGCCAGCGCGGCGAGACCGCTCATCCAGAAGTGCGCGTGGACCACCTCGGGCTGCCAGTCACCGGTGCGCCACCGCTCGGCCAGCCACTCCCCGAACGCCGGCATGTACGGCAGCAGGTCGTCCTTGGCCACCGGCTCGGCCGGCCCGGCGGGGACGTGCACCACGTCGTACCCGTCGGGGGCGCGCACCGCCACGGGCAGGTCCACGGCGTCGAGCCGGGTGTAGACCCGCACGTCGTGGCCGGCGGCGGAGAGCGCGGCGGAGAGCTCCGCGACATGCGTGTTCTGGCCACCGGCGTCCTCCCCGCCGAGGACGGCGAGCGGGCTGGCGTGCTCCGAGATCATCGCGATGCGCATACTTCCTCCTCCAGCAGCCGGTCCCAGTCGGCGAGAAAACGCTCCAGGCCGTAGCGGTTCCGTGCGGCGGCCCGTGCCTCGGCGCCCGCCCGGCGGGCGGCCGACGGGTCGTCGACGAGGGCCCGGGCCGCCTCCAGCAGCACGTCGACCCGGGTGGAGATGGCGCCGGCGGACGGTGGCACCGCCTCCGCGGCCTCGGTGGTGGCCAGCGCCACCACGGGCATGCCCATGGTCATCGCCTCGATCAGGCTCAACCCCAGCGAGGTCCATCGGCACAGGTGCAGGTACGCCCGCCGGCGGGCCAGCTCGGCGTGCATGGCGTGCTGCGGCACGTCGTCGTGGCTGGTCAGCCGCTCCGGGGGGAGGCCCAGGTGCTCGGCGAGGCCGGCCACCTTCATGCCGTAGACGTCCAGCGGGGCGATCTCCGCGAACCGGACCAGCAGGTCGGTGCCGGTGACCCGCCAGCGGCGTACCGGCTCGTTGATGACCACGGCCAGCCGGTCCAGTTCGCCGGTCCACTCGGCGGCCGGGGCGACCACCCCGTGCTCGACGACCGCCGTGCGGGTGCCGCCGTTGTCCCAGAACAGCTCGTTGAATCCGGTGACGTGGGTGAGCAGCAGGTCGTCCCGGTCGGCCATCGGATGCCGGGTGTTGGGCACGTCGCCCTTCGGGGTGTTGTGCTCGACGTAGATCGCCGGCACGTCGCGGCCCACCCGCCGGCCCAGCCATTCGCAGGCCAGGTCGAACTCCTCGGGGCGCTGCAGCAGCACCACGTCCACCTCGGCGCGGCGCAGCTCCTGCGGGGTCACCTCGACGGCGGTGTCCGGCCACGGGTACGTCCGGGCGCGGCCCAGCCCGTACGGGCCCCGGTCCGGGGTCACCGGCACCAGGTACCGGTGCTTGCCGTGCACGAACGACGTCGTCCACGACCCGTGCACGTGCCACACCAGGACGTTCATCGCGCCACCCCACCGGGGACCGGACCCACGCCGACCGGCTCCGCGGCGTCGGCGGGTACGCCGAGCAGGCGCAACGCCTCCAGCACCCGCCCCGGTTCCACGTCGGTGAGGCAGGGGTGGCCGGGAACCGGGCAGCAGGTGGCCCGGGTGTCCCGGCAGGCCGCCCCGGCGTCACCGAGCCGCACCGTCGGCACCCGGTACGGCCCCCACTGTGCGAACGGCACGGTCGGGGCGAAGAGGCTGATCACCGGTACGCCCAGCGCGGCGGCCAGGTGCGCCGGCCCGGTGTTGCCGACCACCAGCGCGCCGGCCCGGGCGACCACCGCCGCCAGCTCACCGAGCCCGGTGCGGCCGCCCAGGTCGAGCCCGCCGGCCGCGGCGACCCGGGCGGTCAGCTCCCGCTCGTCGGGTCCGCCGGTCACCACCACCCGGTAGCCGGCGGCGGCGAGTACCCGGACGATCCGGGTGGCGAGCTCGGGCGGGCAGGCCCGGGTCTCCACCGAGGAGCCCGGGTGCAGCACGACGTATCCCGGCGTGCCGAGCGCGGCCGGGGCCGGGGGCAGCCGGTCCCGCCGCAATCGCAGCCCCGGCTCGTCCCCGTCGGGCAGGGCGTAGCCGGCCGCGGCGGCGAGGGAGAGCGCCCGTTCCGGTTCGGGCACTCCGACGGGTACCCGATGGCGTACGTCGAGCAGGGCGCCCGGGTAGTCGTCGCTGATCGCGCTGATCCGGGGCACGCCGGCCATCCGGAGCAGCAGCGCCAGTGGCAGCGCGGACTGGTGGAAGGAGGTGAAGACGACGGCCTCGTGCGCGCCGACGGCGGCGATCCGGTCGACGAGTTGCCGCATGGCCGCCGGGTCGACCGGCGGCGCCGGGGCGTCGATCCACGGCAGCGGACACTCGATGATCTCGTCGACGCGGGGCAGCAGTTCGGCCGCGGCCCGGCCGCGGGGGCCGCAGAGCAGCACCACCCGTTCGGCGCCGGCCGCCACCGCCCGGATACCCGGTCCGGTGACCAGCACGTCCCCGGCGGCGTCGCTGCGCACCACCAGGACGGTGCCCCGGCGGGGCGGCGTGGCGGGCGCGGCCACCAGCCGGACCCGGTTCAGGATCTCGGCCACCGCGTCGGGCAGGTCGGCCGCGACGGTCGGCGCGGCGGCCACCTCCGCCGACCGGGTGGCCGGGGTGGGGACGAGGACACCCGCGGCGCCGGCCGCCGCGGCGGCGGTCATGTCCGCGCCGATGTCCCCGACCATCACGCACCGGGCCGCGGTGGTGCCCAGCGCCCGGGCGGCGGCGTGCACCATCCCGGGGGCGGGCTTGCGGCAGGCACACCCGTCCGGCTCGCCGTGCGGGCAGATCTGCCAGGTGTCGAACGGCCCGAGCAGCTCCTCCACCCGGGCGTTGACCCGGCGCAGGTCCTCGGCGGTGAAGCAGCCCCGGGCCAGGCCGGACTGGTTGCTGACCACCGCCAGGCGCAGGCCCGCCGCGCGCAGCCGGTCCAGGGCCTCCCGCGCGCCGGGCACCGGGCGGACCTTCTCCGGGTCACCGTTGTAGGGCACGTCCTCGATGAGCGTGCCGTCCCGGTCCAGCAGGACCGCGTCGTACAGGCCGGACGGGAGCCGGCCAGCACCGGGGTCAACCCCGGCTGACCTGCACTGATCCCGCTCGTGGTCCCGTCGCACGGGCCGCGGGTTCCCGACCCCCCGAGGAGTAAACATCAACTCCGGCGGAGCCGCCTCCGCCGCTGGTCGCCGGGCGCTCGTACCGCGCCGCGCCCGCCCGGTCCGGCGATACCCGCCGCCCCCGAGAAGCTAACCCGGGCGGGCCGTCGACGGCGTACCGGGTGGGGGGTACGGCAGCCGTCGGCCGGCCCCGGCGAGCGTCGCGGCCGGTCCGCCGCGACGCTCCGGACGGGCGTCTGTGCGGAGCGCACCGGACGGAGTGGCTACCCTCTCAGGTGAACCTGTCGACCGACCGAGGAAGTCCGTGATGATCGAACCCGTGCAGTTGCCCGCCCCGTGGCGCGACGCACGTCTGACCGTCGTCGTTCCCACCTACAACGAGGCGGGCAACCTCCCGGCGCTGGTCGAGCGGCTCCTCGCCCTGCCACTGCCGGGTCTGAAGGTGCTCGTGGCGGACGACAACTCCCCGGACGGGACCGGCGAGGTCGCCGACAAGCTGGCCGTCGAGCACCCGGACCGGGTGATGGTGGCGCACCGGCCCGGCAAGGAGGGCCTCGGTCGGGCCTACGTGGACGGCATCGGCCGGGCGCTGGAGGACGGCGCCGACTTTGTCGCGCAGATGGACGCCGACCTGTCCCACCCGCCGGAGGCGCTGCCCGGCATGCTCGGCGCGCTGCTCTCCACCCAGGCCGGCGTGGTCATCGGCTCCCGGTACGTACCCGGCGGCGAGCTTGACGAGAACTGGCCGCTCTACCGCCGGGCGCTGAGCGGTTGGGCCAACCTCTACGTGCACACCCTGCTCCAGGTGCGGATCCGCGACCTGACCGCCGGCTTCAAGATCTGGCAGGCGGACGCGCTGCGCGACATCGGCCTGGAGCGGGTGCAGTCCAACGGCTACAGCTTCCAGGTGGAGATGCACTACCTGGCCACCAAGCTGGGCCACACCATCCTGGAGGTGCCGATCCGCTTCGAGGAGCGGCGCGAGGGCGCGTCCAAGATGACCACCGCCACCAAGATCGAGAGTGCGCTGATGCCGTTCAAGCTGCGGACCAAGCACCGCAAGCTGGAGCGCTGACTCCCCTCGCTCAACGGCCCCGTCCGGGTTGTCGCCCACAGTGACAACCCGGATGGGGCCGTCTGCATGTCCCGCCCCCTTTGCTCTGCTTCAGCCCCCGCAACACGGCACTGACCTGGTAACGACCCACCGTGCGCGACCGTTCGGCCGACCACCGGCCGTCACGGCGGGTGACTGTCGCGTGGAGTGCAGCAGAGCAAAGGCGCGCACATGGGGTTGTCGGGATCCCGGCAGCCGGCTCGGCAGCCGCGCGCCGACGCCGCCTGGGCTCAGCGGTAGACCGTCCGGTGCGCCGCGTCGATGACGCCCGCGTAGAGGCCGCCGGTGAGGGCGCGGTCCCGGGCCAGGGCGGCCCGGGCGGCGTTCGCGCCGGGCGCACCGTGCACGCCGCCGCCCGGGTGCGCCGACGAGCTGGCCAGGAAGAGCCGGTCCACCGGGGTGTCCGCCCGGCCCAGCCCGGGGACGGGCCGGAGGAAGAGCTGCTGGTACGCGGCGGCGGTGCCGCCGCCGAGCGCCCCGCCGACCAGGCTCGGGTCGCCGGCCTCCAGGTCGGCCGGGCCGGCCACGTGCCGCCCGACGATCAGCGAGCGGAAACCCGGGGCGGCCTCCTCCAGCACGTTCTCCATCCGGGTCACGTGGGCGGTGACCTCCTCGGCCCGCCAGTGCCGGCGGAACGGCAGGTGGGTGTACGACCAGAGCGACTCGGTGCCCGGCGGTGAGTGGCTCGGATCGGCCACCGACATCTGCCCCACCAGCAGGAACGGGTCCCGCGGCACCTCGCCCCGGGCCAGCGCGGCCGAGTACGTGGTCAGCCCGTTCAGGTCCGCGCCCAGGTGCACGGTGCCCGCGCCGGCCACCGCCCGGTTCCGCCACGGCACCGGCGCGGAGAGCGCCCAGTCGACCTTGAGGGTGGAGCCGTCCCACCTGAAGTGGGTCAGGTCCTCGACCAGCCGGGGCGGCAGCGCCGTCGCGCCCACCAGGTCCAGGTAGAGCGCCGGGGCGGGCACGTCCGCCAGGACCGCCCGGCGGGCCCGCCAGGCGGCGCCGCCGGCGGTGCGCACGCCCATCGCCCGGCCCCGGGCAACGAGCACCTGGTCGACCCGGGCGGCGTAGTCGATCCGCCCGCCCCGCTCGATCAGGCGGGCCACCAGCGCGTCGGTGATCTGCTGGGCGCCGCCCACCGGGACCGGCCAGCCGACCTGCTGGCCGAGCATGGTGAGCAGCCAGCCGTACAGCCCGGAGCCGGCCTCCTCCGGAGACAGATCGGTGTGCAGCGCACAGCCGGCCAGCAGCGCCGGCCCGCCCTCGCCGGCGAAGAGTTCGTCGCCGAGCCGCCGCACCGGCACCATCAACCGGCGGGCCAGCCGGAGCGCGCCGGACACCCGGAGCCGGCGCAGCAGCCCGAGGCCACCCCGGACCGGCGGGAAGGGGCTGGTGATGAGGTCGAGCATCGGCTCGGCCACCTCGCGCCAGTCGGCGTATGCCCGCCGCCAGCGGTCCCCGTCGCCTGGGGCGAAGGTCTCCAGCGAGGCGGCGGTGGCGGAGAGGTCCCGGTTGATCACCGCCGCCCGGCCGTCGGGGAGCAGGTGGGCCAGCACGTCCGGGGCGTGCGTCCAGCGCAACCCGTACCGGTCGAGGCCGAGCCCGCGCAGCACCGGGGAGGCGTACCCGAGGGGGTAGAAGGAGCTGTAGAGGTCGCTCAGGTAGCCGGGGGCGGTGACCTCGGCGGAGCGGACCGCACCGCCGGGAACCTGGGTGGCCTCCAGCACCAGAACGTCCCAGCCGGCGTCGGCCAGCAGGTTCGCGGCGACGAGACCGTTGTGCCCGGCCCCGATGACGACGGCGTCCGCGCTCGAAGTCATCCGGCCCGCCTACCCTGCCGGTTACCAGGCGAAACGCGTTTGCCTTGCCGAGGCCGGGGCACTCCCCGGCACATGTACACGGTTGCGCAGCTCATAGGTGGAGTGTGGGGCGCGGGCGGCGCGGGCGGCGAGCTGGTCGTATCCGACCCGGCGGACGGCTCCGCGGTGACCACCGTGCCGGTGGCGACGGCGGACGAGGTGGCGAAGGCGGTCGAGGCCGCTCGGGGTGCGGCGGTCGAGTGGGCGACCACCGCCCCGGCGGAGCGGGCGGCGGCGCTGCACCGGGCGGCGGACGCGGTGTCGGCCGCCGCCGAGGAGTTGGCGCAGGCCACCACGGCGGAGATGGGCAAGCCGCTGGACGACGCCCGCGGCGGCGTGGCAGCCGGCATCGGCACCCTGCGACAGTACGCCGAACTGGCCCCGCTGCGGGGCGGGCGGACCCTGCACGGCGACCACTCCTCGATGGACTTCATGGCCCCCGAACCGCGTGGTGTGGTCGCCGCGATCACCCCCTGGAACGATCCGGTCGCGGTTTCCTGCGGGCTGCTCGGCGCCGCGCTGGTCACCGGCAACGTGGTGCTCTACAAGCCGAGCGAGCGCACCCCGGCGACCGGCTGGCTGCTGGCGAAAGCCCTGGACTCGGCTTTGCCGGCCGGGGTGCTGTCGCTGCTCACCGGCGGGGCGGAGGTGGGCGCGGCGCTGGCCGGGCAGGAGGTGGACGTGGTGGCCCACGTCGGCTCCACCGCCACCGGCCGGGCGATCGCCGCAGCCGGCGCACGTACCGGCGCGAAGGTGCTGCTGGAGAACGGCGGCAGCGACCCGCTGGTGGTCGACGCGAACATCGACCCGATCTGGGCGGCGGACCAGGCCGCGCTCGGCTGCTTCGCCAACGCCGGGCAGATCTGCGTCGCGGTGGAGCGGATCTACGTGCACCGGGACATCGCCGAGGACTTCGTCGACGCGCTGGTCGAACGGGCCGAGGCGCTCGCCACCGGCCCCGGCCGGGAGCCGCGGACCCAACTCGGGCCGCTGGTCGACCGGCGGCACCGGGACCACGTGCACGGGCAGGTCACCGCGGCGGTGGCCGAGGGGGCGCGGGTCCGCACGGGCGGAACGGTTCCGGACGGGCCGGGCGCCTTCTACCCGGCCACCGTGGTAGGCGACTGCCGGCACGACATGGCCCTGATCCGCGAGGAGACGTTCGGGCCGGTCGCCCCGGTCGTCGTGGTCGACTCGTTCAGCGAGGGGCTGCGCTGCGCCGCCGACTCGCCCTACGGTCTGGCGGCCACCGTACTGACCGGGTCGATGAGTCACGCCCAGCGGGCCTGGCGGGAACTGCCGGTGGGCACCGTGAAGGTCAACGCGGTGTTCGGGGGCGCGCCGGGCGGTGCCGCGCAGCCGCGCCGCGGCAGCGGCCAGGGCTTCGGGTACGGCCCGGAACTGCTCGACGAGTTCAGCGCCGTCAAGGCCGTGCACATCGAGGCCCCCGGCGGCGGCCACTGGTGACCGCGGACGACGGGAGCCCGGAACCGGCGGTTCCGGGCTCCCGGGGTGTCACTCGCCGTCAACGACCGCCGCGGGCCGCCCGGGTCGCGTTGAGGTTCGCCTTCTGGATGGCCTTGACCAGTTCCGGCTTGGTCATCCGGGACCGGCCCGGGACGTCCAGCTTCTTGGCCACCTCCATCAGGTGTTCCTTCGGGGCGTTGGCGTCCACCCCGGCGGCCGTGGGGGCACGCCGGGCCGGCCCGCCGCCGGCGGCCTGTGTGTCGCTCGGGCCCTTGCGGCCCTTCGGCTCCCAGTGGTCGCCCACCTTCTCGAACTCGTTCTTGACGGCGGCGAACGCGGTGCGGTGCGCCCGCTCGCCCTCGCCGTACGTCTCGACTGCCGAGTCGTGCGTCTTCTCCCAGGTCCGCTGCGCCTTCGCCGGGGAGCGCCGCAGCGTGCTGGGCAGTACCTCGCGCCCGGGCATGTCGTCCTCCTCCGTCTTGCTGGGTTGTCAATTGACCGTTCCCCCACGCCCCGACGGCAAACCGGCACCCGGTTTGTCGATTTTCACCACGGGGTACCGCCGGGCCACGCGCCGAAGGTGCGCCCGCAGGCGAAGGGAGCGGTCATGGCGACGACGGAGCCGGTGCTCACCGATCGGCAGCGGGCCCGCCTTCCCCGGCGGATCCGCCAGCTCAGCTGGGCGACCTGGCGCGGGGTGCTGGTCCGCGCCGGACGGAACTTCGTCAAGGACAACTGCGCGGACTGGGCCGCCGCGCTCACCTACTACGGCGTGCTCGCGCTCTTTCCCGCCACCATCGTGGTGGTCGCCCTGGTCGGGCTGGTCTCCGACGGCGAGCGGACCGTCGACACGGTGATCGGCCTGGCCCGGGAGATCGGGGCCGGCTCGGTGGTCGGCAACGACGGGTTCGTCAGCGTCGTCCGCGGGGTGGTGGCGCAGCAGGGCTCGGCGAAGGTGCTGCTCAGCTTCGGTCTGCTCGGCGCGCTCTGGTCGGCCTCCGGGTTCATCGGCGCGTTCACCCGGGCCTCCAACGCCATCTACGGCGTCGAGGAGGGGCGGCCGTTCTACCGGCTGCGCCCGCTGCAGATCGGGCTGGCCGCGCTGTCGCTGCTGCTGCTCGCGATCGTGGCCACCGGGCTGATCGTCAGCGGCCCGGTCACCGACGCGGTCGGCGACCAGCTGCACGCCGGCGGCCTGGCCCGGGCGGTGTGGACGGTGGCGAAGTGGCCGGTGCTGGCCCTGGTGGCGATGACGCTGCTGTCGCTGCTGTTCTGGATCGCCCCGAACGTCCGGCAGCCGCGGTTCCGCTGGCTCACCCCGGGCGGCGCGCTGGCCCTGCTGGCCTGGGTGCTCGCCTCCTTCGGTTTCGGCCTGTACGTCGCCAACTTCGGCTCGTACGACGTCACGTACGGCAGTCTCGGCGCGGTCATCGCCTTCCTGGTCTGGCTCTACCTGTCCAACTGTGCGCTGATGCTGGGTGTGCAGGTCAACGCCGAACTCCAGCGCGGGCGGGTGATACAGGCCGGCGACGGCGATCCGGGTGAGCCGGTCCTGCCGCCGCGCACCCCGGCCGACGCCTGACCGGTTCGGTCGCCGGTGTCCGGGCCGGCGGGCGCCCGGTTTACCGGCGGTCCCCTCGGGCATGTCTGTCGGCATGGAACGTGGCAACAGCAAGCACTCGCCCAGGGTCGACGACAACATGCGCCAGGAGGTCGAGGGTCTCGTCCAGGGGCCCGGCACCGGTGGCTCGCGCGTCGAGGAATCCCGCCAGCCGGAGCCAGCGGGCGAGGACCAGCCGGAGCCGAAGACGCTCACGGCCGGTGCGAGCCGCGGCGGCAACCCGCAGGGAATGAGCATGGACGACGTCGAGGCGCGCAGTCGGCTCGGCAAGTTCATCACCATGACCGCCCTGCCCGGAGACCGCGAGACGCTGGTGGCCAACGCGCGGGAGAACCAGGCGCCCGCCGACATCGTCGCCGCCCTGGAACGCCTGCCCGACGGCACCCGTTACCAGACGGTTTCCGAGGTGTGGGCCGCGCTCGGGCACAAGAACGAGACGACGCGCTGGTGAGTGGATCGGCCCACGATCCGCGACACGACACCGGCGGAACAGGAGGATCCGCGACATGAGCGGCGTTATGGAACACGTGGACGTGTCCGTCCCGATCCGGACCGCCTACGACCAGTGGACGCAGTTCGAGGAGTTTCCGCACTTCATGGAGGGTGTGCAGGAGGTCCGGCAGGTCTCCGACACGATGACCCACTGGACGGTCGAGATCGCCGGCGTGAAGCGCGAGTTCGACGCCGAGATCACCGAGCAACTGCCGGACGAGCGGGTGGCCTGGCGGTCCACCGGGGGCACCCAGCAGGCCGGCGTGGTGACCTTCCACCGCCTCGACGAGGGCCACACCCGGGTCACCCTGCAGATGGAGTTCGAACCGCACGGAGTGGTCGAGCGGGCCGGCGACAAGCTCGGCGTGGTGGACCACCGGGCCAAGGGTGACCTGGAGCGGTTCAAGCAGTTCATCGAACGACGCGGTCAGGAGACCGGCGCCTGGCGCGGCTCGGTCGACCGGCCGACCCCCTGACCTCGTAGCCCTCGGACAGACGGTTCGCGATGGCCGCCGGTGCTTCGGCGGCCATCGCCGTGCCCGCCGGCCGTTTGCGATCACCTGGCCCGGGTACCACTGGGGAATGACCGACAACGACAGCCACGTGTGGCGCGACGAGGACCGCACTCCCCTGCACGAGCTGGACCGGGCGATCGCCCGGTCGACCCTCGACGGGCAGGCCGACGACGCCACCGGCAACGACGCCGGCGAGGAGGCCACGTTCGGTCACGGACCCGAGGCGGTGGACCGGGGCGCCGGCCCGGAGGCCGAGCGTCGGGAGATGACCGACGCGGACCGGGCGTACCGGCCGTCGACGACCGGGCGGACCGGCCCGGACAGCATGTGAGCCCGTCCCGGCCGTGCGGGCGGCGTGGCCGGCGCGGACTCAGCCGGCCGGCCGCGGCACCCGGGAGCCGGCGGCGTGCAGGGCGACGAGCACCAGCGTGAGCACGACCAGGGTCGTCCCGAGCACCGCCACCGAGGTACGCGCGAGCAGCACCCCGACGGCCGCCGGCACCAGCGCGGCCCCCACCCCGGCCGCGCCGATCTGGAGCCCGATGGTCCGGTCCGCGTGGGCCGCGCCGACCCGGTCCGCCGTGCTGAGGGTGAGCAGCGGGAAGACCGGCGCCGCCGCGAAGCCGACCACCAGCAGACCGACCACCGTCACCCAGGCCGGGGCGGGCAGGGCGATCAGCGCCGCTCCCCCGACCAGGCCGAGCAGGCTCCCCCGCAGCACCTGGCCGGTGCCGAGCCGCTCCGCGACCAGTCCCTGCACCACCCGCCCGAGGAACAGGCTGCCCCAGTAGCCGGAGACGCACAGCCCGGCGACCGGCCGGCCGACCTGCCGTCCGTCGGTGAGCAGCAGGAACGCCCAGAGCCCGGTGGTCACCTCGACCGCCACGTAGACGGCGAACGCGGCCCCACCCAGCCAGACGGCCGGCAGCCGCAGCGTCTCGGCGATCGGGGGCCGGGCCACCGGCCGGTCCTCCCCCGCCCCGCCGGCCGGCGTCGCCAGCGGGATCCCGGCGGCCACCGGCTCCCGCCCCTCGTCGGACGCTGATCCCGCCCCCGTCGCCGGGCCGAACGGGACCCCGGGCCCCGCCGCCGCGGCCCGGCCGGCGGGCACCGCGACCGCCTCGGCGGGGCTGCCCGGCACCATCCCGGGCGCGACCGGGTCGGCCGGCACCGGGACCGGCGCGCGCTCCCGCCAGGCCCGTGCGGTGAGCGCGAAGGCGGTGGCCAGGGCGAGCTGGGCGGCGGCGACGAGGCCGTACCCCCAGCGCCAGCTCAGGCCGGCGCCCATCACCCCGGTCATGATCAGCGGACCGGTCGCCACCCCGAGCCCGAAGAACGCGTGCAGCCAGTTCATGTGCCGTGGCCCGAACGCGCCGGCCGCGTACGCGTTGAGGCCGGCGTCGATCGCGCCGGAGCCGAGCCCGAGCAGCAGGGCGAAGCCCACCATGAGGACGAGCGCGGGGGTCAGCGCGTATCCGGTGAGGGCCAGGCCGGCGAGCAGGGTCCTGCCGGCCAGCAGCCAGCCCACGCCCAGCCGGGCCAGGGTGAACCCGGCCAGCACGCTGGAGGTCAGGTAGGCCAGGGTGCCGGCGGCGAGCACCACCCCGACCGCCTCGGTGGGAACGCCCAGGTCGAGCCGGATGGAGGGCCAGCCCACCCCGATCAGGCCGTCGGGCAGGCCGAGGCTGACGAACGCCAGGTAGGCGAGGAGAAGCAGGGACGGCCGGGGCGGCGCGGCGCGGGGCACAAGGTTTCATCCTGCCTCACGCAGCACGCAGGGCGAACGCCGCTAGCCGGTCCGCGCTCAACGCACCTCCCCCGAACGGGCACGGGATACGGCACCAAAGGTTAAAAAAACGGACAGCCCATCCAGAATCGGCCGAACGGGGGACGGCGATACCTGGGTCCCGCGTAAAGATTTCGGGATGCAACAGGGCACCGGCTTTCTCACCCCACGTCAGCGCCGCCTGGCTTGGCTCGGCTTCCTGCTCGCCGCCGTCCAGGCGCCCGTCGCCGCCAAGCTCGCCTCCGACAGTTCCTGGCTGTTCAGCCTGGTGGTGGCGTTGATGGTCGCGACAGTCATCATCGCGGACGACGCGATGCGCCGGCAGCCGGCGGACGTCCGCTCCTCCGACTGACCCGGGCGGGTTTGCCGGGCGTCCCTACGATCCCCGGCGTGCGACGAGGCGAGATCGACGGGGTGACCGTCCTTCGGCAGGACCTGCCGGGTACGCCGTTCGGGGAGCTGTCCTTCGGCTGCGACCCCCGCGACGAGGACCTCGACACCATCGGCCTGACCCATCTGGTGCAGGAGCTGGTGCTGTGGGCCGAGCCGTACGTGGCGGACAGGCACACCGAGATGTCCGATATCTGCGAGACTTCGTTCACCGCGGCCGGAGCAGCTCGCCGCACACTTCACCGCGATCTGCGCGGCCCTGTCGGATCTCCCGCCCACCGACCTGGCCGAGGCGCTGCTCGACTCCGCGCCCGAGGACCGCTACCTCGGCGACGTCGAGGACGGGTTGCGCGATCCCTGGGGGTCGCTGCTGGCCCGCCGCTACGGCCCGCGCCCCCCGGGCTGGCCCGCTGGCCGGTGGTGGACTACCGGCTGTTCACCGCCGCCGAGATCCGCCGGCACGTACGGACGTACTTCGCCGCGGGCAACGCCGTCCTGGCGCTGACCGCCGACCCGCCGCCGGCCCTGCGCCTGCCGTTACCGGCCGGCCCACGGGTCACCCGCACCGCGCCCGCCGTGCCCCACCAGGCCGGCCCGGGCTGGTACGCCGACGAGGTCGGGGGGGTCGGCCTGGCGTTCCGGGCCGCCCCGGGCGTCGCGGCGCTCATCCTCTTCCGGCTGCTCAAGGCCCGGACCGACGCGGCCCTCGCCCGTGCCGGGGTCGCCTGCCTCGCCGACCCGGTGTACCTGCCCGTCGACGACACCACGCACGAGTACGGCCTGGTCGTCCGGCTCCAGGGCCGGAAAGCGGCGAAGCACGCGGCGCGGGCCGCCGAGGTGCTCTGGACCGAGCTGCGGCGGCTGGCCCACGACGGGCTCGACCAGGCGGAGCTGGACCGGGAGGCGGCGTCGCTCGAGGACACGCCGCAGGCCCAGGTTCGGGCGCTGCAGGAGGAGCGTCGCGGTCGTCGACGGCGCCGGTGGCGTGCACTCGATCCCGCTGCCTGAGGCGCTGCTGGCCGAACGGGACGGGTCGTGGTGGCTGGCCCACACCGGGCACGGGTGCGTCACCGACATCTCCGCCTACTCCGCGGGCGAGGCGCTCCGCTCCGTGCTGCCACCCCGGCCGGATCCGCCGGTACGACTAGGCGCCGGGGCGCGCCTCGTGCCCCGGCCGGCCCGGGGTGCGGCGGCGTTCCTTCATCTCCGCCTCGTAAAGGTGCCGGCGACCGCCGACCAGTTCGTCGCGGGCCCGGCGGTCCAGCTCACGGAAGAGCGCGTAGTACCCGTCGTCGAAGTCCTCGACGATCTGAAACGTCCAGCGTCCCGCGATCACGTTGCGGCCGAGCAGGTCGCGGGCGATCCGGTCGGCGAGCTCGTCGTGGCCGGCGGAGCGGAACAGCTCCACCGCGCCGTCCAGCATCAGGTCGGCGTGTCCGATCAGCTGGTGCAGCGAATAGAGGTGCCCCCGGGCCCGCTCCACGGTCTCCAGCGCCTCGCTGAGCCGGCCGAGCGCCTCGACCGTGGTGTCACTCACGCCGGCCGGCCGGCGGTGCGCCTCGTCCGGTCCGTCCACCTGCCTGTCCCCTTCCGTCGCGCCCTGGGGTCGCTCGCGCCGATCGCGCGGTTTCCCTTTGCCCCCACACGGCCGGGTCGATGCGCGCGGCGGAGCCGGTACGTCACCCGGACGACCGGACCATCGACCGGTCGGACGAGGCCGGCCCCGTCGCCGCGCGGCTAGCCTCGGTCACCATGCGTGTGCCTGACAACCGGGTGGCGACCCGCTCCGCGGCGGTGTCCGCGCGCTCCAGCCTCACCACGCTCACCGCCGTCGTCGGCACCGCCGGACTCGCCGCGGCCGCGGCCAACCCCGGCCTGCTCGCCGTGGTCGACCAGCACGCCGCCGCCGTACGGGACAGCCTGCACGGCGACCGCCGGCCGCTGACCGTGGCCGCCCTCGCCGGGTACGCCGAGGGGGTCCGCGCCGCGGCCCTGGAGCACGGCTGGCAGCCGCCGGCCACCGCGGTCGACTGGACGCAGCCGGACTGGCCGCTCACCCGCCTGCTCGCGGTCTGCGCCCTGGCTCGGTCACTGGACCCGCGTCACCTGGCCTGAGACACGGCGGAGGGGCCCGCGATCGACCCGCGGGCACCCTCCCTCGCGCTGTCGGTTCGTCAGCCGTTCGGCCGCTGGAACTGCTGAGTCTCGTCGCCCGTGTTCCCCGACCGGTACTGCCCGGCACCGGCCATCGACGACTGCTGCGTCGCCGGGCTGGGCTGCGCGCCCCGGTCGGCCATCTGCCGCTCGTAGTCGCGTCGCCCGGTGCCCTGCGCCTGGCGCTGCTCGCGGATCGCGCGCGACTCCTCCGCCACCCGGTCGAGCCAGCCGCCCCAGCGGTCCTGCATCGGCTTCACCAGACCACCGCCGACACCGACGATCAGGATGCCGGCCACCGTGGCGAGCACCGCGATCAGCACCGGCGTGGTGACCGTGGTGGCGATACCCACCTGGTTCAGCGCGGCGATCACGCCGAGCGCCAGGATGAAGATCGCGGTCAGGTCGGCCAGCACCCGGCCGTACGAGAGCCCGCCGAGGAATCCGGTGATCAGGTCCCGGACCGCGTTGGCGATGGCGGCGGCGACGACCACGATGACGATCGCCACGAACGCCCGCGGCAGCCAGGCGACCACGCCGCGGATCAGGTCACTGATCGCGTTTGGCCCCCAGATGCCGAAGGCGAACTGCAGCGTGAACAGCAGGACGGCGTAGTAGGCCAACTTGGCCAGAATGTCGCTCGCGTCGTACTTGGTTCGCTCGAGCGCGCGTTTGACGCCGCCGCGTTCGACCGCCCGGTCGAAGCCCACCCGTTCGAGTGCCACGTCCACGATCCTGAGGACGGCACGGGCGATGAGCCAACCCACCACGAGGATCACGATGAACGCGACGGCCCTCGGGATGAATAGCAGCACCGCCCTCCAGAAATCGGTCAGG
Organism: Micromonospora mangrovicola; assembly: GCF_047200535.1. Taxonomy (NCBI): domain Bacteria; kingdom Bacillati; phylum Actinomycetota; class Actinomycetes; order Micromonosporales; family Micromonosporaceae; genus Micromonospora; species Micromonospora mangrovicola. Next base: position 103,373 of record NZ_JBJZOG010000006.1, read on the forward strand.
GCGGCACCGATGTCGACCTGCCCGACCGCGAGGGTTTTCGGCATGATGTCCCTCCTGTCGCGTGAACTGCGACGCCCGCATACCCGGTGGTTGCGTCAGCACGCCGCGCCCGGCCCCGGCAATTTCCCGACAAGACCCATCGAACCGGCCCCGACCAGCCCGGACAGCCGTGTCGCGACGGCCCGGTACGGCACCCGGACACGCGATCGGAACGTGTCCGCCACGCTCCGGATAGGCTGCGGTCATGCCAGGCACCGTCGGGCGGGTTCCCACGCCATCAGCCCCCACCCCGGGCGCCTCCCCGGAGCAGGGTGCCGCCAGCTCCGGGACGGCCGGCACCGTGCTGGCCCACCCGTGGGCGGACACCCCGCTCGGCGCGCCCGAGGGCTGGGACCCGGCGGTGCGGGCGGTGGTCGACCTGGTGCTCGCCTCGCCCGTACCGATGGCCCTGCTCTACGGCGCAGACCTGGTCCTGCTCTACAACGACGCGTACGCCGAGCTGATCGGCGCCCGCCACCCGGGCGCGCTCGGACGACCAGCGGCGGAGGTGTACGCCGACATCTGGCACGAACCGGGCATCGGGGAAGTGCTGGAGCGGGCGTACCGGCGGGGGGAGCCCTTCCTGGAACGGGAGGCGGTGCTGCCGGTCGACCGGCACCGCGGCGGTGGTGAGCCGGCCGTGTTCACCCGGGGCTACTCCCCGGTCCGGAACAGCGCCGGCCAGATCGTCGGCGTGCTCAGCGTGGCCGCGCAGACCACCCAGGTCACCCAGCAGCTGCAGAGCCTCAGCGACTTCGCCGCCGCGCTCTCCGGCACGCTCACCCTCGACGACGTCGCCCGGGTCACCCTGCGTTACTGCCTGCACTCCTTCGACGCCGACCGGGTCGCCTTCGTGGTCGACGAGGGCTCCGCCTGGCGGATGGTCCGCCGGGTCCGGGGTGAGCTGCTGGACGAGGCCGACGAGCGGCTGCCCCCGCTGTGGCGTCGGATGCCGGCCGACACGGCCGTCCCGATCGTGGTCACCGCCCGCAGCGGGGTGCCCTCCTTCATCGGCGACGGGCAGCCGTTGCGGGAGACCGCGGCGGACCGGCACGACGAGAAGATCCGGGCGCTGGCCTCGCTGCCGCTGCGCTCGACGGTGGTCCGGGGCGCGCTGGCCGTCGGCTACCAGGCGAAGCACCCCTGGTCCCCGGCGGAGCGGGCGCTGCTCGCCGCGTCGGCGGAGCTGGTCGGCCAGGCCGCCGAGCGGGCCCGTCGCTTCGAGACCCAGCACGGCACCGCCCAACTGCTCCAGCGCAGCATGCTCCCCGAGAGGTTGCCCGACCTGCCCCGGCTGCGGATCGCCGCCCGGTACGACCCCGGCGTGGACGGCAACGCCGCCGGCGGCGACTTCTACGACGCCTTCGTGCTGCCCGACGGCGCGCTCGGCGTGGTCCTCGGCGACGTGGCCGGGCACGACGTGCAGGCCGCCGCCCGGATGGGCCAGGTGCGCGCGGCGCTGCGCGCCCTGGCGCTCAGCGACCCCCGCCCGGACGCGGTGCTGGCCAGCCTCGACCGGCTGGTCGCCAGCCTCGGCGTCGAGGGCGGTACGCAGGAGCTCTTCGTCACCGTGGTGTTCGGGGTGGTGGAGGCCGACCGGGAGCGGATCACGCTGGCCAGCGCCGGCCACCCCGCCCCGCTGATCCGGCGCTGCCCGGACGACGCGGAGCCCGCGGCCGAGTACGTCGAGCTGCCACCCGGCCCGCCACTGGGACTGGGCTGCCAGCCGCGGACCACCGCCGTGCCGTTCCGCCCCGGCGACACCCTGCTGCTCTACAGCGACGGGGTGGTGGAGCGGCGCTGGCAGGACCTGACCGCCGGCCTGGCCGGACTGGGCGCGGCCGTGACCGCCGCCGGCAGCGGCGACCCCCGGGCCCTCTGCGCGGTGGCCACCGCCGCCGTGCCCGGTGCCACCGAGGACGACGTGGCGGTGCTCGCGGTGGAGCACGCGGTGCGGCCGAGCCGCTCGGCGGGCATGGAGGTGCCGGCCGAGCCGACCGCGCCGAGCCGGGTGCGCCACTGGATGACCGCGCAGCTCAGCGAGTGGCAGGTGCCGGAGGGCGTGATCGGCGCGGCCGTGCTGTGCACCAGCGAGCTGACCACCAACGCGCTGCTGCACGCCGGCACCGCCGCCCGGGTGGAGATCGACCTGAGCGCGGAACGGCTGCTGGTCTCGGTGGCCGACTCCGGTACCCGGGGTCAGGTGACCCGGACCCGGACCGACACCCTGAGCAGCCGGGGCCGTGGCCTCGGCCTGATCGAGGAGCTGAGCGACGCCTGGGGCACCGACCCGACGGTGCGCGGCTCGACCGTCTGGTTCGAGATCCTCATCCCGACCAACTGAGCGGCGCGTCGGCGACGACGCGGGCGGGTAGGAGGAGCGCCATGCCTGACGACAACCGCTGCGGCGTCCTCTTCGACGTGGACGGCACCCTGGTCGACACCACGTATCTGCACACGGTGAGTTGGTGGGAGGCGCTGCGCCAGGCCGACCACCGGGTGCCGATGGCCCGCATCCACCGCTCGGTCGGCATGGGCTCCGACAAGCTCCTCGACCACCTGCTCGGGCCCGAACGCGACCGGAGCGGCGACGGCAGGCTGCGGGACGCGCACGACGCCCGCTACGCCGAGTACTGGGAGCGGCTGACGCCGCTGCCACACGCGGTGGACCTGCTGCGCGCCTGCGCCGCCCGCAGGCTGCGGGTGGTGCTCGCCACCTCGGCGGCCGAGCACGAGGTGGCCGCCCTGCGCGCCGCCCTCGGCGCCGACGACGTGATCGACACCATCACCTCCTCGGCGGACGCCGAGGAGAGCAAGCCGGCGCCGGACATCCTGGTCGCCGCGCTGCACCAGTCCGGGCTGAGCGCCGGGCGGGTGGTGTTCGTCGGCGACTCGGTCTGGGACGTGGCCGCGGCCGGCGAGCTGGACATCCCCTGCATCGGCCTCACCTGCGGCGGCACCAGCCGGGCGGAGCTCGCCGGTGCCGGCGCGGTGGCGGTCTACGACGACCCGGCGGCGCTGCTCCACGGTCTCGGCGACAGCGCCATCGCCGCGCTGGGCTGACCCGGCGCCCGGTGACCGGGCCCACCCGAACAACCCGGACGCCCAGGCATAGCGGACGCGGTTACCGGGCACAGGTGACCACCCCGGGTGCGCGGGCGGTGGGAAGGGTGGTGCCGTGGAACCGGTCGATGTCATGTTCGCGTTGCTGGGCGTCGGCGCGCTGCTGGCGGGGATCCTGCCGCGCGCGCTGGAGCGCCGGCCGCTCTCCATGCCGATCGCGTTTCTCGGGCTCGGCATGCTGGTTTCGCTGCTGCCCACCGGGCTGCCCTCGCCGGACCCGCTGCGCTGGCCGGAGCTCACCACCCACCTCACCGAGGTCGGCGTGATCGTCGCGCTGATGGGTGCCGGGCTGAAGCTCGACCGGCCCCTCAGCTGGGCCCGCTGGTCGTCGACCTGGCGGCTGCTGGCCGTCGCCATGCCGCTGTGCATCGCGGCGGTGGCGCTGCTCGGCTGCTGGTGGGCGGGCCTGGTGCCGGCGGGGGCGCTGCTGCTGGGGGCGGCCCTCGCCCCGACCGACCCGGTGCTCGCCTCCGACGTGCAGGTGGGCGAGCCGACCGACGTGGAGGACTCCGAGGACGAGGTGCGCTTCGCCCTCACCTCCGAGGCCGGGCTGAACGACGGCCTGGCGTTCCCCTTCGTGTACGCGGCCATCGCGATCGCCACCACCAGCCTCGCCCCGGCGGACTGGCTGGCCCGCTGGTTCACCGTCGACGTGCTCTACAAGCTGGCCGTCGGGGTGGGCGGCGGCCTGCTCGTCGGCTGGCTGCTCGGCAAGCTCTTCTTCCGCGCGCCCAGCGAGCTGCGGCTGGCCCGGCACGCCGAGGGCTTCCTCGCCCTCGCCGCGACCTTCCTGGCCTACGGCCTGGTCGAGGTGGCCGGCGGGTACGGCTTCCTGGCCGTCTTCGTGGCCGCCCGGGCGATCCGGGCGGCCGAACGGACCCACGAGTTCCACTCGGTGCTGCACGACTTCGCCGAGCAGGTCGAGCGGCTGCTCACCGTGCTGTTGCTGCTGCTCCTCGGGGGCGCGGTGGTCGGCGGGCTACTGGCCCCGCTCACCTGGCCGGCGGCGCTGGTGGGGCTGGCCCTGGTCTTCGTGATCCGGCCGCTGGCCGGCTGGTTGTCGCTGCGCGGCGCCCCCGGTCGGCCGGCGGAGCACTGGGTGATCGCGCTGTTCGGCATCCGCGGCGTCGGCTCGTTCTACTACCTGGCGTACGCCACCAGCAAGACGGACTTCCCGCAGGCCGAGCTGCTCTGGGCCACGGTCGGCCTGGTGGTGGTCGTCTCGGTCGTGGTGCACGGGATCGCGGCCACCCCGGTGATGCAGTTGCTGGACCGGGCGGGTGAGCGGACCCGCGCCGACTCAGCGCCCAGCCGGACGGACGAGCCCGTCCTGGGCGGCGTCCCGGGCTGACCCGGGTGGCGACGCTCAGCCACGGTCCGCGAGCAGCCGGGCGGCCAGCGCCCGGCCCAGGTCCCGGCCGGAGCGCCAGGCGCTCTGCACCCGGGGCCGCCCGAACGCGTCCCCGGCGAGGCCGATCCCGTCGTCGTCCAGGTGGTACGTCCCGTCGCCGCCGGCGACCGGCTTCGCGTACGTCCAGCGGTGCACGTGGGTCAGCTCGGCCGGCTCGGGCAGCCCGAGCAGGTCCCGGACCGCCTGCTCGATCGCCGGGCCGGCGGCGGTGGGCTGGAGCAGGTGCCTGGCGGCGAACTCGGGAGTGGTGTGCGCGACCAGCACCGGCGCCCCGTCACCGCGCCGGTCGCCGTCGTCGCAGACCAGGCCGAGCACCGGATGTCCGTTGACGAACGCGCCATGGAAGTCCGGCCAGCGCCGGGCCGGGAAGCGAAGCACACCGGCAAGCGCCGACGCCCAGCGCTGCCCGGCCACCGCCCGGGTTGCCGCCGCCAGTGCCGGGTCCAGCAGCAGGGCCGCCTGCGGGCCCGGCATGGCGAGCACGACCGCCTCGACGGCCCGGCCGTCCACCCGGGGACCGGGCTCCACCATCATGACGAGGCGGTTGTGCGCCACGCAAAGGTCCCGGGCGAACCGCTCGACCAGTGAGCGGAGTCCCAGCGGCGCCGCCCAGCGGGTCGGACCTGTCGTCTCGCGCCGCCCGTCCGGCCCGTACGTCACCAAGGTGTCGGTCCACTCGCGCACCAGCCCGGCGGCCCGCCACCCCTCGACCACCTCGGCGAAGTCGGGGTCGTCGACGGTGAAGTAGGCCGCGCCGAGGTCGGCGGGACGGCCGTCGAAGCGTTTGCTGGCCATCCGCCCGCCGGTCACCCGGGCCCGTTCCCGCACCTCCACCGGGATGCCCGCCCGCACCAACTCGTTGGCGCACACCACCCCGGCGATGCCCGCACCGACCACCACCACACCTGCCCGGTCCGCAGTCACCCGATGAGCGTATTCGGCGGCCGGCATGAAGAGCCGGAGGCCCGGGTGGTGCACACCTGTTCGAGGCCATCCGCGTGAGGGTCAGGCGCCCTGTCCCTGGTTCTGCATCAGGCCGCCGTCCATGAAGTACGTCGACCCGGTCACGTACTCGGCGTCGTCGCTGGCCAGGAAGACGGCCAGTTTGGCGATCTCCTCGGGTTGCGCGGCCCGCTTCCACGGGATGCTCTGCACCTGCTCCTCCAGGTACTTCGGGTCGTCGATGGCCCGCTGGTTGAACGGGGTGAGCACCATGCCGGGGCCGATGTTGTTGACGTTCATGTGCATCGGCGCCACCTCCAGCGCGAGGCTCTTGGCGAACTCCAGCATGGCCCCCTTGCTGGCGTCGTAGTCCGCGCCACCGGCCCGGGCCACCTCCTGGTGGATGGAGGTGATGTTGATGATCCGACCACCGCCGCCCTGGTCCCTCCGGTGCCGCACGAAGCGGCGCGAGCAGAAGAACGTGCCGTAGACGTTGGTCCGGATGCACCGGTCCCAGGTCTCGGTGTCCAGGTCGGCCACCGGGATGCCGGAGGCGTCCACCCCGGCGTCGTTCATCAGGATGTCCAGCCGGTCGAACTCCGCGAGGGCCTCGTCGAACATCGCGTCGACCTGGTGTTCCACGCTGATGTCGCCCTGCACCACCACCGCCCGCCGGCCGGCCTTCTCGATCTCGGCCTTGGTGTGGTTCGCCCCGGCGTGGTCGTGCAGGTAGTGCACCACCACGTCGGCGCCCTCACGGCCGAACTCGATGGCGGTGGCCTGGCCGATGCCAGAGTCCGATCCGGTGATCAGGGCGGTCCTGCCCGCCAGTCGTCCGGTCATCCGGGTGCTCCCTTCGTGATCGCCGTACCGGGCGGCACGGTCTGTCGGGCGGCAGCGCCGAGCCGTTCGGCGGCGTCGGTGATGTGCCCGGCGGCGTTGATCAGGCCGATGTGCGAGAAGGCCTGCGGAAAGTTGCCGAGCTGCTCGCCGGTGCGCTGGTCGATCTGCTCGGCGTACAGGCCGAGGTCGTTGACGCGGGCGGCCAACTGCGTGAAGAGACGCTGGGCGCGGTCCAGCTCACCGGCCTCGGCCAGACAGCCGACCAGCCAGAACGAACAGATCACGAAACCCGCGGGATCGTCGTCCCACCGCCGCAGCAGGCCGTCCCGGGAGAGCCGGCGTTCCACCACGTCGACGGTGGCCCGCATCCGGGGATCGTCGGCCGGCAGGAAACCGACCAGCGGCATGATCAGCACCGACGCGTCCAGGTCGTCGGAGTCGAACGCCCCGGTGTACGCCCCGATCCGCTCGTTCCAGCCCCGGGTCAGCACCGCCTCGCGCACCTCGTCCCGGGCCGCCGCCCAGCGTGCCACGTCGTCGGCGTCGCCGATCAGCGGTCCGAACCGGACGGCCCGGTCCAGGGCGGTCCAGCACTGCACCTTCGAGGACAGGTAGTGACGTTCGGCGTCGCGGGCCTCCCACATCCCGGCGTCCGGGCGGTGCCAGTCCCGTACCGCCTGGTCGGCGAGGGCGTGTAGGAGGTGGCGGACGTCCGGCGACATCGGGTCGAGGTAGTGCCGCATCAGCCAGGCGGCGTCGAGGACCTCACCGAGCACGTCGGTCTGCCGCTGCCGCCAGGCGTCGTTGCCGATGAACACCGGCCGACTGTCGGCGTACCCGGAGAGGTGGTCGAGGTGGTGTTCGGTGAGGTCCCGCTCGCCCTCGACGCCGTACATGATCGGCACCCGTTCGTCGCCGATCCGGCCCATCGCCCGGGACACCCAGGCGAACTGCCGGTTCGCCTCGTCGGGGCAGGCGGCCCGCCAGAGTGCCTGGAGGGTCAGGCTGAAGTCGCGTATCCAGACGTAGCGGTAGTCGTAGTTGCGGTCGCCGCCCAGTTGCTCCGGCAGCGAGGTGGTGGCCGCCGCGACGACCGCCCCGCTCGGCCCGTAGGTCATCCCCTGCACCACCAGGGCGCTGCGCCGCACCTCGTCCCGGTACAGCCCGCGATACTCGTGCAGTCCGGTCCAGGACCGCCAGCCGGCGACCGTCTCGGCCACCACCTGGTCGGCGTCGGGCAGGGCGGGCGGGCCGGAGTCGTAGGTCGGCGCGTACCCGAGGGTGAAGTGGTGGGCGGTGCGCGGGCGGGCGGTGAACCGGCCGGAGGCCATCGCGTCGCCGCAGCTCATCGGCGTGTTGGTGCGCAGGTCCAGCCGGCAGGCGCCGGCGGTCGCCGCGATCACCCCGTCGATGTCGGTGAGGTAGGCGCGGACCTGGCCGTACTCGAAGCGGGGCCGGTACTCCACCCGCATCGGCACCTCGCCGGAGAGCCCCTCGACGACCCGGGCGAGGACGCGTGGCGACCGCACGCCGATGTCGTGACCGCGCGCGCCGGGCTCCAGCGCCAGCGCGTCGGTGACGGCCACCGTCCCGGTCGGGGTGGTGAAGACGGTACGCAGCACCAGCGCGTCGTCCAGGTAGGACCGTTCGCTGGTGTAGTCGCCCTCGGGCCGGATGCTCCAGTGTCCGGCGTCGTCGTCGAGCAGCCGCCCGAAGACCGAGGGGCCGTCGAAGCGGGCCGGGCACCACCAGTTCACCGCGCCGTCGCGATCGATCAGCGCCGCGCTGCGCCCGTCCGCGAGGAACCCGTGGTCGTTGATTCGTGACACGGCGGTGTCTACCCGGCCGTTCCGGCGGCACGCGTCCCGCCCGGGGGTCGGGGACAGGTCGTCCCGGAGGTGTTACCGCTCGCCACGGGCGGGAACGCGACGGGCTGACGAAGGAGGATGCTCATGACCAGACCCTCGACGCCGACTGCGGCCTGGCGACCCGGTATGCCGGGCAGCGACAACCTCCCGTCCGGTCCGGGCGGCCGTCCGGCCCCGCCGAGCGGGGACGGACACGGGCCGCAGGCCGGGCCGCCGACCGTCACGATCGGGTCGTACCCGGACTATCCGTCCGCCCAGCGGGTGGTGGACTATCTGGCCGACAACCGGTTCCCGGTGGAGCGGACGTCGATCGTCGGCACGAACCTGACCCTGGTCGAGACGGTGATGGGCCGGATGACCACGGGGCGGGCCGCCCTGGTGGGCGCGGGTACCGGCGCGTGGTTCGGGCTCTTCATCGGGTTGCTCTTCGGCATCTTCACCGTCGGCAACTGGGTCGCGGTGATCCTGGCGGGCCTGGTGATCGGCGCCATCTGGGGTGCGGTGTTCGGCGCGGTGGCGCACGCGATGAGCGGCGGCCGGCGTGACTTCACCTCGGCCAGTTCCCTACGGGCCAGCCAGTACGCGGTCACCGTGCAGGCCGACGTGGCCGAACAGGCCCGGCAGCTGCTCGGTCGGATGCACCTCACCCCGACCGGCGCGACCGCCCGCTGACCGGTCCTTCCCGACGCCCCGGTGCGCCGGTCGCGCCGGGGCGTCGCCGACTCAGTGGTACGCCAGCTCGCCGGCCCGGATCGGCACGTCGACCCGGTTCTCCGGTGGGGCGAGCGGACAGGCCCAGCGGTCGTCGTAGGCGCAGCTGGGGTTGTAGAGGTAGTTGGCGTCGAGCCGGACCCGGCCGCCGGGCAGCACGGTCAGCCCGCGCCCGAAGGTGCCCTTGACCGTGTCGGTGAGGTAGCGCCCGCCGCCGTAGCTGTCCGGGCCGCAGGTGGCGTCCCGCACCGGCACGAACAGCCCGCCCCCGTACGCCTCGATCCACCACACGGTGAGCGGCCCCCACGGCGTCTCGGCCACCGCCACCCGGCGGTACTGCACGACGCCGTCGGGCCCGCCGGTGTCGATGCGCTCGGTGCCGGCGGCGGGGCGCAGCGGCGCTTCCACCACGGCCGCCGGGTCCGGCGGGTACCAGCGCAGCCCGGTGAACCCGGGACGGTCGGCGACCGGCAGCGGGCTGGCGGGGTGGGTCCGGAACAGGTCGTCCCGGGCCGCCCGGAACCCGGCCAGGTCGAGGTCCGACAGGTACAGCCGGGCAACCCGCTCCCGCCAGTCGAGAAGGTCGAGATCATCCATCCCCCGACCCTAGGCCGGCACGCCCGCCCTCCGCCCACCGGCCGCGGCGGCCCACCCGATCAGCGGCGGCCCGGGCGAGCCGAGCGGCACCCACCGTCGGCCGTCTTTGCTCTGCTGCCCTCGGCGCAACGCTCAGGGCCGAGAACTGTTGCGTGGACCGCAGCAGAGCCAAAGGCGGCGGGGCAAGGGTTGCGGCGGGGAGAGATCCGGCCGGCGGGCGGGGGTCGTGCCGGCCCGGTGTACGAGGGTCGGGGCAGGACCGGCGGGAAGTGGCGGGTCAACCGCCGCCGGTCAGCGGTCGGTGGCGAGCCGGGCGTGCAGGTGCTCGTCGTGCCGGCGCCCGTCGCCGTAGCGGTGGGATTCCCGCAGTACGCCCTCCAGCCGGTACCCGGACCGCTCGGCGACCCGGCAGGACGCCTGGTTGCCGGCCGCGTGCCACAGCTCGATCCGGTGCAGGCCCAACTCGGCGAAGCCCCAGGCGGTGAGGGCGGTGACCGCCCGGGTGGCGACGCCCCGACCCCGGGCGGGGGCGGCCGTCCAGTAGCCGATCGCGGCGTTGCCGTCCCGGATCTGGTGGATCGACGCACTGCCCAGCAGGGTCCCGGATGCCGCGTCGGTGACCGCGAGGGAGACGTGGGTGCCGGAACTCCAGTCGCCGCGCCAGCGCACCCAGGCGAGGGCCTGCGCCGGGTCGGCGACGTCCTGGGCGTTCCAGCGGGCGATCGCGGGGTCGGCCAGCGCCGCGAGCACGGCCGGGGCGTCCTCGTCCCGCCAGGGACGAAGCAGCAGGCCCGGGGCGGTCAGCTCGAGGTGGTCCACGGGGCGGAGTCTGGCACGCCGGGCCGGCCCGCCGCTCAGCTCTTTCGCCGGGCGCCTCCCTTCAAGTTTCAAAGTCACCATCGTCAACCACCGTTGTCTCCCTAGTCACAAGGGCGCAAGCATCCTTGTTAAAATTTGAAGTAGTGCTACTCTTGCAGCCATGACGGAGAGCCTGGACAGCGAGCGGATGGCCTGCTGGCGCGCGTACATCGAATCCAGCCAGCGGCTCTTCACCCAGCTCGAGGACGACCTGCGCGCGGACAGCGAGCTGAGCTTCGCCGACTACCACGTGCTGGTGCTGCTCTCCGAGGCGCCGGGGCAGCGGCTGCGGATGGGCGAGCTGGCCGGCCGGCTGGTCTTCTCGCCGAGCCGGCTGACGTACCAGATCTCGTCCATGCAGAAGCGCGGCCTGGTGGCCAAGGAGTCCTGCCCGGAGGACCGCCGCGGCAGCGAGGCCGTGCTCACCGCCGCCGGCCTGCTCACGCTGCGCGAGGCCGCGCCGCACCACCTGCGCTCCGTGCGCAGCCACCTGATCGACGACCTCGACGACGCCGAGGTCGCCTGCCTCACCCGGGTCTTCGAGCGGCTCGGCCGGCGCCTGCGCGCCGACCGCGACGCGTCGTCCACCCCGGCCGACAAGTAAGGAGCCCGAGATGCCCGCGATCACCGTCGACGACGTCCTCGTCCTGCCCCGCCTGCCGCAGCTGGACGCGTCCGCCACCACCTTCCGGCCGGTCCGCCGGCTGACCACCGCGCCGAGCGGCTACGAGGGCGAGGGCTTCCCGGTCCGCCGGGCCTTCGCCGGCGTTCCGCTGACCGAGCTGGACCCGTTCATCCACCTCGACCAGATGGGCGAGGTCGACTACGCCCCGGGCGAGCCGAAGGGCACCCCGTGGCACCCGCACCGCGGCTTCGAGACGGTCACCTACATGATCGACGGGATCATGGACCACCAGGACTCGCAGGGTGGTGGCGGCACCATCACCGACGGCGACACGCAGTGGATGACGGCCGGCAGCGGCCTGCTGCACATCGAGGCGCCGCCGGAGCACCTGGTGACCAGCGGCGGCCTCTTCCACGGCCTGCAGCTCTGGGTCAACCTGCCCAAGGTGGCGAAGATGATCCAGCCGCGCTACCAGGACATCCGGGGCCGGGAGTCGGCGCTGATCACCACGCCCGACGGCGGCGCGCTGATCCGGGTGATCGCCGGGGAGGTCGCCGGGCACCAGGGCCCGGGCTCGACCCACACCCCGATCACCATCGCGCACGTAACGCTCCAGCCGGGCGCGGAGCTGAGCCTGCCCTGGCGACCGGACTTCAACGCGCTGGTCTACGTGCTGGCCGGCCGGGGCACCGTCGGCACCGACCGTCGGCCGTTCCACCTCGGCCAGCTCGCCGTGCACGGCCCGGGCGACGCGCTCCGGGTCACCGCGGACGCGAAGCAGGACGGCAACACTCCGGCCCTGGAGCTGTACATCATGGGCGGGCAGCCGATCCGGGAGCCGGTGGCGCACTACGGCCCGTTCGTGATGAACACCCGGGCCGAGCTGATCCAGGCCGTCGAGGACTACCAGGCCGGCCGGCTCGGTGTGATCCCGGTCGAGCGCCTGCCGCACACCGGCGGCGAGGACCCCCGGCCCTGAGCACGCAATGGGCGTCCCGGCCTCGTCCGGGGCGCCCATCGGCGGTTCAGGAGACGGCGAAGATCCCGGCCACCCCGAGAAGCACCATCACCAACACCGCCACCAGCGCCCCCCGCTCGCCCTCGACCGCCTGCTCGCGGTACTCGGTCACGGTGTTCGTCGTCTCGGCGGGCATGCTGTGGCCTCCTCGGCTCTCGCGTCAGGGGTGCGGCAGGCTCCGGTGTCCGGGCTGCGCCGGCCTGGGGCGGCCGGCGTGCGACGGGGCGCCGGGGGTCCTACCGTGAGGACGGTGTCGATCCTCGGGAGGCGGGAACGTGACGATGCGGAACTGGTTCCTCACCGAACAGGAACGCGCCAACCCGAAATCTGAGTTACCCGTCTGGACGAGCGGTAACCTCGCCGAGCCGTTGATTCACGGCGCCGCGTACTTCGACCGGCTGGTCGAGGAGGTCGAGGCGTTGCAGGCCGGCGACCATCTCTTCTTCACCGACTGGCGGGGCGACCCCGACCAGCGGATGCGCACCGACGGCCCGACCGTGGCGCAGCTCTTCGCCCGGGCCGCCCAGCGCGGGGTGATCGTCAAGGGGCTGATCTGGCGGTCCCACCTCGACGCGCTCTCCTACAGCGAGGAGGAGAACCGCAACCTCAGCGAGGCGATCTGCGCGGCCGGTGGCGAGGTGCTGCTGGACCAGCGGGTCCGCCGCGGGGGCTCGCACCACCAGAAGCTGGTGGTGCTGCGCCACCCGGACGACCCGTCCCGGGACGTGGCGTTCGCCGGCGGGATCGACCTCTGCCACAGCCGGCGGGACGACGCCACGCACCGGGGCGACCGGCAGGCGGTGGCCATGTCCCCGAAGTACGGACCGCACCCGCCGTGGCACGACGTCCAGCTCGCCGTCCGCGGCCCCGTGGTCGGCGCCCTGAACACCACGTTCCGGGAGCGGTGGACCGACCCGATGCCGCTGGACTCGGAGAACCCGCTGGCCTACCTGCGGGACCGGCTGCGCGGCGCCGACCTCAGCCCGGACCCGCTGCCCGACCAGCCCGCCGATCCCCCGCCCTGCGGCCCGCACCAGATCCAGGTGCTGCGCACCTATCCGGCGGTGCGGCCGCGCTACGCGTTCGCCCCCGACGGGGAGCGGACGGTGGCGCGCGGCTACACCAAGGCGGTCCGCCGGGCCCGCCGGCTGATCTACCTGGAGGACCAGTACCTCTGGTCGACGGAGGTGGCCGACCTGTTCGCCCGGGCGCTGCACGAGCACCCGGAGCTGCACCTCGTCGCGGTGGTGCCACGCCACCCCGACGTGGACGGCCGGCTGGCGCTGCCACCGAACCTGGTCGGCCGGGAGCAGGCCATCGCGCTCTGCCACCGGGCCGCCCCCGACCGGGTGCACGTCTTCGACGTGGAGAACCACGAGGGCACCCCGGTGTACGTGCACGCCAAGGTCTGCGTGGTGGACGACGTCTGGGCCAGCGTGGGCAGCGACAACTTCAACCGCCGTTCCTGGACGCACGACAGCGAGCTGTCCTGCGCGGTGCTGGACGAGACCCGGGACGAGCGGGCCCCCACGGATCCGGCCGGGCTCGGCGACGGCGCCCGGGTGTTCGCGCGGGACCTGCGGCTGCGGCTGTGGCGGGAGCACCTGGACCGGGACCCGGACGGCGGGGACGACGCCGACCTGCTCGACCCGGCGGACGCGGTCGCGGCCGTCACCGCCGCGGCCGAGGCGCTGGAGCGCTGGCACGCCTCGGGGCGTACCGGACCCCGGCCTCCGGGCCGGCTCCGCCCGCACCGGCCGGAACGGTTGCCCTGGCGGGTCCGGCTGTGGGCGCTGCCCGCGTACCGGCTGTTCTACGACCCGGACGGCAGGCCGCTGCGGGCCCGGCGCGCGGGCACCTGGTGAGCCGGCGCGGGCGAGCCGTCGACCGGCAACGGCTCGTCGAGCCGGTTCGGCTGGGCCGGGTAGGCGAACGACACCCGGGGCGAGTAGAAGCCCCAGCAGACCTGCAGCGGGTTGGCCGGGCGTAGGGCGTAGGCCGGGTGCTCCGGGTCGAGGAACTCCACCGACTCGATCTCGAACGGCGACACCGGCTCGGCCACGTACGGGTAGTCGGTGATCACGAGTTCGCCGTCGCGCGCGGTGAGATACCGGTGGTGCCCGTTGTACGCCTCGGTGCCGGTGTGCCCGACCCGGGCCACGACCCGGATGAGCGGGCCGCCGTCGGCCCGGGTCTCCGTGGTGAGCCGGCCAGCCCGGACCTCGAGGACGGTCGCCCCGGCGGTCGCCGGGGCGCCACGGGCGCAGGCGAACTGCCGGACGAGAGGGCTGGACGCCAGGTAGTGGGTCCACCAGCCGCCCGGGGTCTCCCCGTCGGGCGGGTCCATGTCCTCAAGCGAGACACCCAGAAAGGTCAGCGAGTACGCGCCGAATCCGGAGGTCTGACTCTCGTCGTCGACCACGTACTGGCAGAGGAAGACCTGGCGGTCATGGCGTGCGCGGAGACCGGCCGGGACGAGCGCCAGGACCGCGTCGGGATCCGCCGGGAGCCAGCTGAACAGCAGCGTCGGGGCGTTGACGACGAGTTGCGGGGCGGCGGGATCGAGCACGGTGCCTCCGTAGACGTGTACAGCGACGCTACGGGCGGTCTCGTCGACGGGACAAGGACGGAAAGCCGACACTCCGCGCCGACTGTCGGGTTTCCCGTTGCCCGTCCGGTCGATCGTCGTCACCGACCGACGGGCCGCCAGACAAGTTCTTTGCCGCGAAATAGGTTGTTGATGCCCGGAAGCCCCTTAAGTACATCGTACGTTCGGCTAGATTTTGTAGAGCTGATCGGGTTAAGGTTGCTTCCGAACGGACACCGCGAACCTAAACCAGAGCGTCACGTCTTTTTTCCGCGGACGAGGTGCAGGGAGGACCACCCATGACCGCGAGGACCCTGACCGAGCAGGCGGCCACAGCGCCGTCCACCTCCGAGAAGCTCGACCCGCGGGCGCTCACCGACAGCGCCGCCGACCTGCTCCACGCGATGGCCGCCCTGCCCGCCAACCACCCGTCGCGCGCCGCGCTGCGCGACCGGGCGATCGAGGCCTGGCTACCGCTCGCCAACCACCTCGCCCACCGCTACAGCGGGCGGGGCGAGCCCACCGACGACCTGGCCCAGACCGCGGCCGTCGGCCTGATCAAGGCGATCGACAAGTTCGACCCCTCCCGGGGAGTCGACTTCGCCGGGTACGCCATCCCGACCATCATCGGCGAGCTCAAGCGACACTTCCGCGATCGCACCTGGGACATCCGGGTGCCGCGCCGCCTCCAGGAGCTGCGGCTGGCCATCTCCGACGCCAACAGCTCGCTGCTGCAGAGCCTCGGCCGGTCACCGACGGTCGCCGACATCGCCGCCCACCTCAACCTCACCGAGGAAGAGGTTCTGGAAGGGCTGGAAGGGGCCCGCGCGTACAACGCGGTGTCGCTGTCCACCCCGACCGGCGACGGCGAGCGGGCGACCGAGCTGGGCGACATGCTCGGCAGCGAGGACTCCCAGTTCGAGCTGGCCGAGCTGCGGGTGGCGCTGGGTCCGGCCCTGGCCACGCTGGACGAGCGCGAGCAGCGGATCCTCACGCTGCGCTTCTACGGCAACCTGACCCAGTCGCAGATCGCCGAGCAGATCGGCGTCTCCCAGATGCACGTGTCCCGGCTGCTGGCCCGGGCACTGACCAAGCTGCGCGGGCAGCTCGACGAGACGTACTAGGGGGTGGTGACGGTGGCCGGGTCGGCGGGCCCGGCCACCGTCGTGTCCTCGCGGCCCGGTCGGTGGTTCACCGACCGGGCCGCTCCGTCTCTTCGCGACACCATCGGGTCCGGCGCCGCGGGTCAGCGCAGCACCAGCAGATCCAGCGCGTCCACCACCGGGACGTCCGGCGTCCGCCGGGCGGCGGCGCGCAGCCGGCGTACGCCCCGGTCGTAGTCCGCGTCGTCGAGCAGGACCAGCGGCGTGTGCGCCGCCCGGCGTAGCCCGTCCGCCGCGTCCCGCAATGACCGGGCGGTGACCTGCGGCACCGGCGTCAGCGCCACCGGGGCGAAGCCGGCCGGCTCGAACGCGGCGCAGACCTCGGCGACCGACGGGTAGCCGCCCAGCACCCGCAGCGCCTCCGGGAACCACCGGAACAGCGTGACGCCGCCGCCGCGCCCCGCGAAGACCGACCGGATCAGCACCGGCGCGCCGGGCCGCAGCACACGACGCAGCTCGGCGGCGGCCGCAGGCAGGTCGGGCAGGTGGTGGATCACCGTGGAGAGCCAGGCGCCGTCCAGCGCGGCCGCTGCGAGCGGCAGGGCCTCCGCCCGGCCGGCCACCATTGCCGGGTACGCCGAGCGGGCCCGCATCGCCGCCGCCGGCTCCACCGCCACCACCTGTGCTCCGTACCAGGAGCGGAAGGCGGTCGCCCAGGCGCCGGTGCCGGCCCCGAGGTCGAGCAGCCGGGCGCCGGGCCGGGCCGGCAGGTGCCGGGCGACCGCGGCCCGCCAGCTCGCCAGCCCCTCGGCGGACAGGTGGCGGGTCGCCGCGAAGGCGGCGGCGGCGGGCACGTCGTACGCCATCATCGCCATGTCCGTCACCCTCCGCCAGCGAACGGTGACGGTCAATGTGACGAGCGGAACAGGGGCCTGGCGGCCGGCGCCGGGCCCGGGTGCGAGAGTGGGGCCGTGCTCTCCGACGTACCCCTCGACCTGCCGGTCCGGCCGGCACTGCCGGCGCTGGTGGCGGCGCTGCGCTCGGCCGGCACGGCGGTCCTGGTGGCACCGCCGGGCACCGGCAAGACCACCCTGGCCCCGCTCGCGGTGGCCGACGAGGTCGCCGGCCGGGTGGTGATCGCGCAACCTCGCCGGGTGGCCGCCCGGGCCGCGGCACGCCGGATGGCCGCCCTGCTCGGTGAGCGCGTCGGCGACCGCGTCGGGTACGCCGTCCGGGGCGAACGGCGGGTCGGGCCGGACACCCGGGTCGAGGTGGTCACCACCGGGCTGCTGGTCCGGCGGCTGCACCACGACCCCGAGCTGCCCGGGGTGGGCGCGGTCCTGCTCGACGAGTGCCACGAGCGGCAGCTCGACGCCGACCTCGCGCTGGCCTTCGGCGTGGAGGCCCGCGGCGCACTGCGTCCCGACCTGTGGCTGCTGGCGATGTCGGCCACCCCGCAGGCGGACCGGTTCGCCGCGCTGCTCGGCGGCGCGGGCGGGCCCGCTCCGGTGGTCCGCGCCCGGGCCGCCCTGCACCCGGTCACCCGGATCTGGGCGCCGCCGCCCCGGCCGGTCGTGGCGCCCGGACCGGGCCGGGTCGACCCGGCGCTGCTCGACCACGTGGCGGCCACCGTCCGGCGGGCGCTGCGCGAGCGGGACGGGGACGTCCTGGTCTTCCTGCCGGGGGCCGGCGAGATCGCCGCCGTCGCCGGCCGGCTGGCCGACCTGTCCGACAGCGTCGCCGTGCTGCCGCTGCACGGCCGGTTGCCCGCCGCGGCCCAGGACGCGGCCCTGCGCGGCGGCGACCGGCGGCGCGTGGTGCTGGCCACCGCCGTGGCGGAGAGCAGCCTGACCGTGCCGGGCGTCCGGGTGGTGGTCGACGCCGGGTTGAGCCGGGTGGCCCGCACCGACCTGGCCCGGGGCCTGGGCGCGCTGGTCACCGTGCCGGTGTCGCGGGCGGCGGCCACCCAGCGGGCCGGCCGGGCCGGCCGGGAGGCTCCCGGCGCGGTCTACCGGTGCTGGTCGGAGGCGACCCATGCCCGGCTCGCCCCGCAGCCGGAGCCGGAGATCGCCACCGCTGACCTGACCGGGTTCGCGCTGGAGCTGGCCGCCTGGGGCGACCCGGACGGGTCGGGACTGGCCCTGCCCGATCCCCCGCCGCCGGCCGCCCTCACCGTCGCCCGGGAGACCCTCGCCACGCTCGGGGCGGTGGACCCGCAGGGCCGGATCACCGGGCGTGGGCGAGCCATCGCGGCGGCCGGGGCGCACCCGCGGCTGGCCCGGGCGCTGCTGGACGGCGCGGAGCGGGTCGGCGCCGACCGGGCCGCCGAGGTGGTCGCCCTGCTCGCCGAGGAGAGCCTCGGCGGGGCGGGGGACGACCTCACCGCGCTCTGGCGGCGGCTCCGCACCGGCGCCGACGCCGCGGCCACCGCCCGCTGGCGGGCCGAGGTACGCCGGCTGCGCGCCGCCGTGCCCGCCGACCCGGCGACTCCCCGCGATCCCGCGGTTGCCGCCCCTGCCGACCGGGCGGGAGCCGCGGAACGTGGGCCCCGGGTGCCGGATCGCGGGACGGGCCGCCTGCCCGACGACCTGGCGGCGGGGCTGCTGGTCGGGTTGGCGTACCCGGAGCGGCTGGCCCGGGCGCGCCGGACCGGCGGGTCCGCGTACCTGATGGCGGGTGGGACCGCCGCGGAGCTGGCGGCCGGGTCGGCGCTGACCGGGTCGAGCTGGCTGGCGGTCGCGGTGGCCGACCGCTCCCCCGGCGCGCCGACCGCCCGGGTGCGGCTGGCCGCGCCGGTGGACGAGGCGACCGCGCGGGAGGCCGGCGGGCCACTGCTGCGCACCGATCGCGAGGTCGGCTGGTCCGGCCAGGACGTGGTGGCCCGGGAGGTGGTCCGGCTCGGCGCGATCGAGCTGGTCGACCGGCCGCTGCGCGCGCCGGCCCCGGAGCGGGTGGCCGAGGCCGTGCTGACCGGGTTACGTCAGGGCGGGCTGGACCTGCTGACCTGGACGCCGGAGGCGACCGCGCTGCGCCGCCGGCTGGCCTTCTGCCGCCACGCGCTCGGCGCGGACTGGCCGGACGTGTCCGACGAGGCGCTGCTTGTCGACGCGCCCACCTGGCTGGGTCCGGAGCTGGCCCGCGCCCGGCGGCGGGCCGACCTGGCCGGGGTCGACGTGGCGGCGGCGCTGCGCCGGCTGCTCGACTGGCGGCAGGCCGCCCGGCTGGACGAGCTGGCGCCGGAGCGGGTCGCGGTGCCCAGCGGCTCCCGGATCCGGCTGGACTACGCCGATCCGGCCGCCCCGGTGCTCGCGGTAAAGCTCCAGGAGACCTTCGGTTGGCGGGACGCGCCGCGGATTGCCGACGGCCGGGTGCCGGTGCTGTTGCACCTGCTCTCCCCCGCCGGCCGGCCGGTGGCGGTCACCGCCGACCTGGCCTCGTTCTGGCGCACCGGCTATCCCCAGGTGCGGGCGGAGCTGCGGGGCCGCTATCCCCGGCACCCGTGGCCGGAGGACCCCACCACCGCCGAGCCCACCCGGCGCACCACGCCGCGCCGGCGCTGATCAGGCCGGCTCGTCCACCACGTCGGCGATCAGCACGGTCACGTTGTCCGGGCCGCCGGCCCGCAGCGCCAGGTCGATCAGCTTGCCCGCGCACGCCTCGCGGTCGGCGTACCCGCCGAGCACCTCGGCGAGGGTGTCCGCGCGGACCACGTTGGAGAGGCCGTCGCTGCACAGCAGCCAGCGGTCACCGGCCCGGGGCACCATCGTCGCGTACGCCGGGGAGACCTCGTCGCCCTGCAACGCCTGGGTGACCACGGCCCGACGGGGGTGGCTGCTCGCCTGCTCGGGCGTGATCACGCCCTGGTCGACCAGCATCTGCACGAACGTGTCGTCCCGGGTGACCTGCTTCAGCACGCCCTCGCGGAACAGGTAGGCCCGCGAGTCGCCGACGTGGGCCAGGGCCAGGCAGCTGCCGGTACGGGCGAAGAGCAGCCCGGTCAGTGTGGTGCCCATGCCCTGGCGTTCCGGGTCCTCCTCGACGGCCCGACGGATCCGCGCGGTGGCCAGCTCGATACCGCTCTGCAGGGCGGCGACCAGCGCGTCCTCGGGTGTCTCCACGTCGAGTGGGGCCACCGCGTCGATGGCGATCCGGCTGGCCAGATCACCGGCCGCCATGCCGCCCATGCCGTCGGCGACGGCGACGAGCCAGCTGCCGGCGTGGAGCGCGTCCTGGTTCCCGCTGCGGATCAGCCCTCGGTCGCTCGCCCCCACGGAACGAAGCTTCAGGGTCATGGGAGGCAGCCTGCCAGGCGAAGGCGGCAGTTGTCTCTAGGAGATCAGGACGATGCTGCGGCTCGCGGCGAATGTCACTGTCGGCCGAAGTGGCGGCCCATCGGATCGGATCGATTGACAGCGGGGGAATGCGCTGGAAACATCCGACTGGCCTTGGGAGCGCTCCCAGCTCTCGATCGCCGCCCCCACCACCCCCGCACGGAAGGACCCTCCGTGACCCCATCCCGACGCCGCCGCACGGCGCTCGCCGCGGCCACCACCCTGGTGCTGACCGGCGCGACCGCCGGCGTGGCGCACGCCGAGGTGCCACCGGACGCCCCGGAGCAGCTCCGCAACGGCGACTTCAGCGCCGGCACGGCCCCCTGGTTCTCCTACGGCACCGGCGCGCTCGGCGTCACCGACGGCCGGCTCTGCACCACCGTCCCCGGCGGCCTGGCCAACCCCTGGGACGCCGGCATCGGCCAGGACGCGGTGCCGCTGATCGCCGGCGCCGAGTACGAGCTGTCCTTCGACGTCTCCGCCACCCCGGGCGCGGCCCTGAAGGCGGTGCTCCAGCTCGGCAGCGCCCCCTACACCACCTACGCCGACGCCACCGCCACCGCCACCGGCACCGCGGCGCACGTGACGAAGACGTTCACCTCCCCGGCCGACAACCCCGGCGCCCAGCTGATCTTCCAGATCGGCGGCAGCCCCGACCCGCAGACCTTCTGCCTGGACAACGTCTCGCTGCGCGGCGGCGAGGCGGCCCCGCCGTACGAGCCGGACACCGGACCGCGGGTGCGGGTCAACCAGGTCGGCTACCTGCCCGGCGGCCCGAAGAACGCCACGGTGGTCACCGACGCCACCGACCCGCTGCCCTGGCAGCTGAAGTCGGCCGCCGGCGCGGTGGTGGCCGACGGCGAGACCACCCCGCACGGCGTCGACGCCGCCTCGGCGCAGCACGTGCAGACCGTCAACTTCTCCGCGTACCGCACGCCGGGCACCGGCTACACCCTCGTCGTCGACGGGGAGACCAGCCACCCGTTCGACATCTCCGGCACCCGCTACGACCGGCTGCGCGCCGACTCGCTCCAGTTCTTCTACGCCCAGCGCAGCGGCACCCCGATCGACGGCGACCTGCTCGGCGCGGCCTACGCCCGCCCGGCCGGCCACCTCGGCGTCGCGCCCAACCA
Organism: Micromonospora mangrovicola; assembly: GCF_047200535.1. NCBI lineage: Bacteria > Bacillati > Actinomycetota > Actinomycetes > Micromonosporales > Micromonosporaceae > Micromonospora > Micromonospora mangrovicola. Next base: position 124,562 of record NZ_JBJZOG010000006.1, read on the forward strand.
GGGCGACACCGACGTGCCCTGCCAGCCCGGCGTCTGCGACTACTCCCTCGACGTGCGCGGGGGCTGGTACGACGCCGGCGACCACGGGAAGTACGTCGTCAACGGCGGCATCGCCACCTACCAACTGCTGAACGCGTTCGAGCGGACCAAGACCGCGGCGAGCGCCGCCGGCGGCGCGGCGCTCGGCGACGCCACGCTGCGGGTGCCCGAGCGGGGCAACCAGGTCCCGGACATCCTCGACGAGGCCCGCTGGGAGCTGGAGTTCCTGCTGCGCATGCAGGTGCCGGCCGGCCGACCCCTCGCCGGAATGGCCCACCACAAGATCCACGACCGGAGCTGGACCGGGCTGCCGCTCGCCCCGCAGGACGACCCGCAGCCGCGCGAGCTGCACCCGCCGTCCACCGCGGCCACCCTCAACCTGGCCGCCGTCGCGGCCCAGTGCGCCCGCCTGTTCGCCCCCTACGACGCCGCCTTCGCGGCCCGCTGCGGCACCGCCGCGAAGACCGCGTACGCGGCGGCCAAGGCGCACCCGGCGGTCTACGCCAGCGCGGCCGACGGCAACGGCGGCGGCGCGTACGAGGACTCGAACGTGACCGACGAGTTCTACTGGGCGGCGGTCGAGCTGTGGCTGACCACCGGGGACCAGGCGTACCTGGCCGACCTGACCGCCTCGCCGCTGCACACCGCCGACGTGTTCGACGCCGGGGGCGCGTTCGGCTGGCAGAGCGTGGCCGCGCTGGGCCGGCTCGACCTGGCCACCGTGCCCAACACGCTGCCCGCCGCCGAGCGGACCCGGATCCGCGCCTCGGTGACCGCCGCCGCCGACCGCTACCTGGCCGCCCAGCGCGGCCAAGCGTACGGGCTGCCCTTCCCGGGCGACGCCAACGCCTACGTCTGGGGCAGCAACAGCAACATCGTCAACAACGCGGTCGTGCTCGCCACCGCCTTCGACCTGACCCGGGATACGAAGTACCGGGACGGGGCGGTGCGGAGCGCCGACTACCTGCTCGGCCGCAACGCGCTGAACATGTCCTACGTGACCGGCTGGGGCGAGCAGCACGCGCGCAACCAGCACAGCCGGATCTTCGCCCACCAGCTGGACCCGGACCTGCCGAACCCGCCCGCCGGCTCCCTCGCCGGTGGGGCGAACGCCGCCCTCCAGGACCCGTACGCGGCCAACCTGCTCGCCGGTTGCGCGCCGATGTTCTGCTACGTCGACGACATCAACTCGTACGCGACCAACGAGGTGGCGATCAACTGGAACTCGGCCCTGGCCTGGCTGGCGTCCTTCCTCGCCGACCAGGGTGACGCGGCGGCGGTGCCGGCCCCGACCTGCGCCGTCACCTACACCACCCACGGGAGCTGGCCGGACGGCTTCACCACCCAGGTCACCGTCCGGAACACCGGCACGTCGCCGGTGGACGGCTGGACGCTTCGCTGGGCGTTCACCGGCGACCAGCAGGTGCAGCACTTCTGGTCGGCGCAGCTCACCCAGTCCGGCGCCACCGTCACCGCGAAGAACGAGTCGTGGAACGCCACCATCGCCCCCGGCAGCACGATCACCTTCGGCCTCAACGGGGCCACCTCCGGCGGCCCCAACCCCACCCCCACCCTGATCACCCTCGACGGCGCCGCCTGCACGCTGTCCTGACGGCGCCCGCGCCAAAGGGTGGTCGTCGATGACGGCCACCCTTTCGGCCTGGCCACCGTCAACCCGGCGTCGGCAGCCGGAGTCGAAGTCCGCTCGCTCTCGGTTGATCATGCACGGCCCGCACGAAAGACCAGCCCGGTCGGGCGGCGGGGTCCTGGCCGGCGTCGTGGCCGTCCGCGACTCCAAGGACCGCGGCGGCACACACTCACCTTCGCCCCGGCCGCCTGGCAGGCGTTCGTCGACGCCTTCCGGGAGTCCCGCCGCGCCTGACCAGCCCCGGTACGGTCCAGTGGTGGCGTACCTGTACCTGCTCTGCGCGATCTCCGCCGAGGTGATCGGCACCAGCCTGCTCAAGGCAACCGACGGCTTCACCCGGCTCTGGCCCACCCTCGGGCTGGCGGTGGCGTACCTGTCGGCGTTCGGCCTGCTCGCCCTCGCGGTGAGGGACATCCCGGTCGGCGTGGCGTACGCGGTCTGGTCCGGCCTCGGCACGGCCGCGATCATGGCGATCGGCGCGGCGTTCCTCGGCGAGCCGCTGAACCCGGCGAAGGTGGTCGGGGCGGGATTGGTGATCGCCGGGGTGGTGGTGCTCAACCTCGGCGGCGCGCATTGAACCGGCGGCGACTCGCGCAGGCGGGCCGGCCGCCGGCGTGGACCGCTCGCAACTGCGGTCGGTCGGCTTGCCGACAGATCTCGCTACGGTCTCCTCGAACGGGATCACCGGAATCGGCATCACACACAGCATGACCTCCCTCACCGATGGAAGGAAACGCTCATGCGGGCCGTGCCCCTGATCGCCGTTCTCAGCCTGTCGATCCTGACCGGCTGCACCACCAAGCCGGAGTCTGTCAAGGGGGAGGCGGGGCCGGCGGGCTCCCCGGCCCGGACCGCCAGCGCCACCGCCTCCGCGAGCGCCCCCGTCACGGCCACACCGTCGCGGACCGCCCCCGCGACCACCTCCGCGAGCCCGGCCGCCAAACCGTCGCCGGCCGGGTCTGCCTCGAGTCCTTACCGCAGGATCCGCTCGACCGACTGGGCCAACATGACGTTGAAGGGCCTCACCTTCCTCGACTTCGGCGACGCCACCTTCCGCAACGGCAAGGCCTCCTCCGGCGCCAACACCTGCACCATGCTGCCGGGCGGCGCACGCCCCGCCTACGCGGAGTACATCGCCGAGGAGCCGGCGAACAGCCCGGTAACCGAGGACGCTCTCATCCTCATCGAGTGCGGCAGCGACGGCATGGATCAGGCGCTCGTCCCGGTTCAGCTCGCCTTCGACCAGAGGACCCGCTACGCCCGAGGGGTCATCCCGGCCGATCCGGCCAACGGGTCGGGCGGACGGATGACCTTCACCTCGTACACCATCCAGTCGGGCACGATCGTGTGCACCGTGCGGAAGGCCGACGGCAGCAAGGAGACGCGCCGATACCGATACGACGGGGGCGACAACTGGGGGCGGTACTAGGCCGTCGGCACCAGTGATGTGGCCGTCCGCACACCCCGCACGATCTCCTCGGTGCGGTCGACTCCGTCGACCTGACGGATCTGGAGGTAGATGCCGTAGTCGCCGGCTGTCGTGATCAGCACCTCCGAATAGGAGATGCTGGTGCCGCCGCAACCCGTCCAGCGTTGCGCGACGGCTGTCCGGGAGCCGATGCGGTAGGTCCGGTCGGGCTCCCGGACACAGGCCGAGTGGTCGGGCAGGGCCGGTGTGCCACCCCGCAACGCCCTGCTCGCGCCGACGAACACCCCCGGTATGGGCCTCGCCGGATCGGACCATGCCGCAAGGTTCTGGCCCACGACCAGGCCCGGGGCGTGACCGGCCGGCAGGCGAACCGACTGCGGGTTCCAACCGGAATCCCGCACCTGCCCGGCCCAGCTCTCCGGCACCGCCACGGAGAGGCTGTCGGAGGCGTCGGCCACCCGCACCCAGCGCGGTCCCGGAGGCGGTCCGGCATCCGACGCGGTGCCGACGAGCACGGCCACGAGAGCAAGGACGGAAGCGACCACCAGACGTGGGTTGGGCGCGGACCGTCGAGCGGGCCCCGCCCCGTCGGCGGCACCCGACGCGGCGGCATCCAACGCGTCGGCGAACGCCCTGGCAGACGGCCACCGGCGGGCCGGATCGGGATTCAGCGCGCGCAACACCACACCGTCCACCGGCGACGGTACGTCCGGCCGGACCTTCGACGGGCGCACCACGGGCAGCGCGGCGGCCGCCACCACCGCCTGGACCGACGAGGGAGCACTGGGGGGACGGCCGGTGAGCATGTGGTAGGTCAGTGCTCCGAGCGCGTAGACGTCAGCACGCGCGTCGAGTCCACCGCCGAGTCGGGCCTGTTCCGGCGCCATGTAGCCGGGCGATCCGGCGATAATGGTGAAGCCGGAGCCGTGCGCGAGGGCCTTCGCCAGTCCGAGATCGCCGACCAGCACCCGCTCCTCGGTGGGCGGACCGGTGAAGAGCACATTGGACGGCTTCAGGTCCCGGTGTACGACTCCGATGTCGTGCAGGACGGCGACCCCTCGGGCGAGGTCCGCCGCGACGCGCAGGGCCTCCCGCACCCGCATCCTGTCGGTCCCGAGCCGTTCGGCGAGGGTGCCGCGCGACGCGTACGTCATCACCAGGTACGGCCGCCCATCGGCCAACTCGCCCACGTCGAGCACGCGGACCAGCCGGTCCGACTCGGCGCGGCGCATGATGCGCGCCTCCTCGATGAAGCGGGACCGGACGTCGACGTGGTGGGTCCAGTTGTCCGCCAGAACCTTCACCGCGACCGGTGTCCGCAGGAGGTCGTCGTCGGCGAGCCACACGGTGGCGAAAGCACCCGATCCGAGGCGCCTGCGAACGCGATAGCGACCGATCCGTTCCGGCACCGACATCGCCGTACTATACGTCGGCCGCCAGTCCGGCCGGTGCTGTCAAACACATGCCAAAGGAGTGAGCCAGCATGGCATTCAGCCCGGAGATCGAGCTCCTCGCGCGACGAGCCGCAGCTGGTGAGGCCAGGGCGCTCGACGCGTTGTTGGCGGGCATCGGGCCGGACGTGCTCCGACAGTGTGGACGGTTTCTGCCGTGCCTCCAGGACGCGGAGGAGGCGTGCCAGGATGCGCTGCTCCAAGTCACGCGGAACATCACCCGGTTCGAGGGGCGGTCGAAATTCTCGACCTGGTTGCACGTCATCGTCGCCAACTGCGCCCGGCAGACGTATCGCTCACTGAAACGGCGCGCCGCCGAGCGTACGGACGGGGAACTGCCGATGAGTCTCCCTGATCCGCGCACCACGAGCGTCATCGCAGGCTCTCGCCTGGACCTGCTGGACGCGCTCGAACGACTGGACGCGCACCGGCCCAACCTGGTTTCCGCCCTGATCCTCCGGGACCTGTGCCAGCTCGACTACGACGAGATCGCCTCGCAGCTCGCGATGCCGGTCGGCACCGTGAAGTCGCAGGTTCACCGAGCACGCCAGCATGTTCGCCGATCGTTGGACGGCGCGTGAGAGTGCCGGCCACTCGGGCACGCCACGTCGCGCTGCCCGCCTGACGGGGCCGAAACCGGTGGACACACGCCGAGCGCGTACGCCATGGTGGCGGCCGTGGAGGAGCTTTCCGGCGCGGAGCGGCGGGTGTGGGCGGCACTGCCGGCCGGCACCCGCGCCGCGCTGGCCGGACTGCCCGCGACGGACCTGCGGACCCTGCTGCTGACGGTGGCCCGCGACCGCGCGACGGCCGTCCGTCCGGCCGGCGTGCTCCGCCGCTGGCGCGAGGACCGTTTCGTCCGACCCGCTTCCGTCGACCCCCGCGTGCTGTCCCGGCTGGAGGCGCGGATCTGGGCGCTGCTGCCGGCCGACGTCGCCGGCGTGGAACTGTCCCCGGTCGCCCCGCTCGGCACCTGCGCCGCCGTCGCGCCGGTCAGCCAGGACCGGATCGTCACCACCATGCGGGGCACCGAGGTGCTGAGCGACCCGACGAACGCCCTCGCGGTCGAGGCGGCCGTCCGCCGGCGGCACGCCGACGAGGTGCACCTGGCCGCCGTGCACCGGGTGCTGCGGGCGCAGGACTTCGGACCCGGCGTGTCGGCGCACTTCCGGCTCTTCACGCTGGTCTCCAGCGCCCGCGACGCCGGGTCGGGACGGACCGAGGCGCGGCTGCTGATCCGGCACCTGACCTGGTGGCACCGCGTCCTCACCGACCTGGCGGCACCGGCCGCGCCCCGCCTGCACACGACGGCTCTCGACCCGGCCGTCGGTGAACGGCTCGCCGACACGGTCCGGCCGGCCCTCACCGTCGACGGGGTCCGGCTGCACGCCGAGCCGGAGCGGCAACGCGGGCGCGGCTACTACACCGGCGCGGCGCTGCGCCTCACCGTCGACGACGGGGCCCTGGAGGTCGGCGACGGCGGCTTCACCGACTGGACGGCCCGGCTGACCGGCGACGCCAAGGAACGCTGCCTGGTCTCCTGCCTGGCCACCGAACGCCTGGCCACTGCCGGGGTGGACCGGTGACGGCGCTGGTCGGGCAGCGGGTCCGGGTCCGATGGACCAGCCGCGACGCCGCCGCGGCCACCGTCCGGGCCGACCCGCCCCGACCTGTTCCGCGCTGCCCGGATCTCCCGCGACCGGGACGACCGGGTGCATCTGTGCGGCGGCCCGCGCCCCGGACGCCGCTGACGACCGACCGGCGGGCGGGGCGCCGGCGGTCAGCCGACCGGGCGGCGCATGGCGATCCGGTCGGCCGGGTCCAGGCCCATCGCCGCCTCGGCCGCCAGCCGCTCGGCCAGCCCCGGGGTGATCTCCGCGCCACTGAGCTCCCGGAAGCCGAGGCGGGCGTAGTACGGCCCGTTGAACGGCACGCTGCGGAACGTGGTCAGGGTCAGCGCCGGCAGCCCTCGTCCGGCAGCCCAGCCGGCCACGTCGTCGAGCAGCCGCCCGCCGATCCCCCGCCGGGCGTACGCCGGGTCGACGCTGAGCTGCTGCACGTGCGCGCAGCCGTCCACCAGCTCGACCACTGCGAAGGCGACCGGCCGGTCGTCGGCGTCGACCGCCACCCGGATCCGCCCGTCCCGCTGGGCTGGGGCCAGCACGTCCAGCGGCAGCGGCGGCATGTCGGCGATGTCGGTCATACCGATCTCGCGGAACGGCCCCCCGGAGGCCGTCTCGATCCGCTGCACCTCGGTCAACTCGTCGGGGCGGGCGGTCCTGCTCTGCTCCACGGCCCTTACCCAACCAGAGCGGCACCCCACGGGCCAGCGGGTTTCCGGGCGCGGCCGTACGCTGCACCGATGACCCTGCCCCTGCCGCCCGGCGACTTCCGCGCGTACCTGTTCGACTGCGACGGCACCATCGTCGACTCGATGCCGCTGCACTACGTCGCCTGGCGGGCCGCGCTGGACGAGTGGGGCTGTGAGTTCCCGGAGGAGCTGTTCTACGCCTGGGGCGGTCGCCCACCGGCCGAAATCGTCGCCGCCCTCAACGAGCGGCACGGGCTGGCCATGCCGGTCGACACGGTGGATCAGCGCCGGGAGGAGTTCTACCAGCGGTCGCTGCCCGACGTGACCGCCGTGCCCGACGTGCTGGCGCACATCGAGGACGCCCACGGGCGGATTCCGTTCGCGGTCGTCTCGGGCGGCGCCCGGGACTCGGTCACCGCCTCGCTCACCGCGCTGGGTCTGCTCGACCGGTTCGAGGTGCTGGTCTGTGCCGGCGACTACGCGCGGGCCAAGCCCGACCCGGAGCCGTTCCTGCTCGCCGCCCGGCTGCTCGGCGTGCCGCCGCAGGACTGCCTGGTCTTCGAGGACGCCGACCTGGGCGTGCGGGCCGCGACGGCGGCCGGCATGGCGTCGGTGCGGGTGCCGCAGCCGTGGGAACGGGCCGGGGCGGTGTGAGGGTCCCGGGGACGGTGGCCGCGCCCGGGAGCTAGGCGGCCACCCGGTGTGACCGGCATCGCCTTCCTCGGGGTCACCGGCCCGACCCGGCCCTGCCTAGGGTCGGCGGCATGACCGTCGACGGAGTCTTTGCGGCCGTGCCGGCCCGGCGCTGATGGGTCGCCGCTCGCTGCTACCGCCCCCCGGCCGGCTACGCACCCTGTCCCTGGCCACCCTGGCCAACACGGTCGGCTCGGGGCTCTGGCTGGCCGGCGCGGCGCTCTACCTGACCCGGGACGTGGGGCTCTCCCCCGCCTCGGTGGGCGCCGGACTCACCGTCGCCGGACTGGTCGGGCTCACCGCCAGCGTGCCGCTGGGCGGGCTGGCCGACCGCCGCGACCCGCGTACGCTGCGGGCGGCACTCCAGGTGTGCCAGGCGGCCGTGGCGGCGGCGTACCTGCTGGTCGACTCGTTCCCGGTGTTCGTCGCGGTGGCGGTGCTGGACGCGCTGCTCACCTCGGGCAATCTGGCGGTCCGGGCCGCGCTGGTCGCCGCCGTGGCCGGTCCGGGCGGCCGGGTGCACGCCTTCGCCACCCTGCGCGCGGCCGCCAACCTGGGTATCGCGGTCGGCACGGCGGTGGCCGGGTTCGCGCTGGTGGCGGACACCCACCGGGCGTACCAGGTGCTGGTGGTCGGGAACACGGCGACCTATCTGCTGTCGGCGGCCCTGCTTCTGCGGCTGCCGGCCTACCCGCCGCCGGCCGGCGGCGGTCGACGGGCCCGGCGCGGCGCCCTCCGGCGCGGTGGCGTGCTGCGCGACGGGCGGTTCCTCGCGGTGAGCGGGGCGTCCGCGGTGCTGACCCTGCACCTGACGACGCTCACCCTCGTGGTGCCGCTGTGGACGGTGACCCGGGCCGGCGCGCCGCCGCCGGTGGTGTCGGCGGTGCTGCTGACCAACACGGTGCTCACCGTGCTGCTGGCGGTACGGCTCAGCCGGGGCGCGGACACCGCCGCCCCGGCCGCCCGGAAGCTGCGCCGGGCCGGTCTGGTGCTGGCGGCGGCGACCCCGCTCTACGCGGCCACCGCCGGCCTGCCCACCGTCGCGGCGGTCGCGCTGCTGCTGCTCGCCACGGCGGTCTGGACACTCGGCGACCTGTGGCACGCTGCCGCCGCGGCGGGCCTCGCCTACGACCTGGCCGCACCGGCTGCGCTCGGCGCGTACCACGGGGCGGACGGGCTGCTCGCCGGCCTGGCCCGCGCGGCCGGACCGGCGCTGCTCACCCTGCTGGTGCTGCGCGGCGGGGTGCCCGGCTGGCTGGTGCTCGGCGCGCTGTTCGCGATGGTCGGCCTGGCCGCCCCGGCGCTGACCCGGTGGGCGCTCGCCAACCGCGGGGTCGACGCGCCGGCGGTGGCCGACGACCGGCCGGCCGCCGCCGTGTAGCAGCATGGCGGCATGACCGACCAGCAGACCGTCACCATCCGTCCGGGCGGGCCGGAGGACGCCGCCACCGTGTTGCGGCTGCTCGACAGCGCCACCGCCTGGTTGGTGGCGCGCGGCCGGACCGGCCAGTGGGGCACCGAGCCGGCGTCGGCCGATCCGCGCCGGATCGCCCAGGCCGACGCGTGGGCCGCCGGCGGCGGCCTGTACCTGGCGATGCTCGGTGACGCCGCCGTGGGCGCGCTGGTGGTGGGGAAGGCCACCGCGTACGTCCCGCCGGCCACCGAGCCGGAGCTGTACGTGAACCTGCTGGTCACCGACCGGGCGTACGCGGGGCACGGGATCGGGGCGGGGCTGCTGGCGTACGCGGCGGAGCTGGCCGGCGAGCGCGGCCTGGGGCTGCTGCGGGTGGACTGCTACGGCGGTGACGACCGGGCGCTGGTCCGCTTCTACGAGGGTTGCGGTTTCACCGCCACCGACCCGTTCACCGTCGAGCGGCCGGGCCGCGCGCCGTGGCCCGGCCAGGTTCTCGCCCGCCGTCTCACCTGACCGTCAGCCGATCTCCTCGTCGACGAAGCACCAGCGCCACGACTCCCCGGGCTGGATCGAGCGCATCACCGGGTGCCCGGTGTTCTCGAAGTGCTTGCTGGCGTGCTGGTACGGCGAGGAGTCGCAGCAGCCCACGTGCCCACAGGTGAGGCAGGACCGCAGGTGGACCCAGTCGTCGTTGCCGACGGCGACGCAGTCCGGGCACTCGGTCATGGTCGCGGGCGTGGCGTCGCCCGCCTCGGCCAGGTGCTGGCAGCTCATCCCTTGGTCTCCTGTCGCAGCAACGACTCCTCCAGGTCCAGGTCACGATAGGCACGGACCAGCACCTCCTCCGGGATCCGCCCGGAGTCGCGGGCGGCCCGGAAGACCTCCCGCTCGGCGTCGATCATCTCCTGTCGCAGCCGACCGTACGCCTGGGAGGGGGTCTCCCGCGCGGTGCCGCCGAGCCGCTCCCAGGCCAGGTTGGTCCGGCTCTGCACCAGCCCGCGCAGCCGCTCGACGACCGCGGCGGGCGCGCCCTCGGCCAGCGCGTCCAGGCGTTCCCGGGCCGCCCGGCCGGCCTGCTGCTGCACGGCGGCGGCGGAGAGTGCGTCCTGCACCGGGTCGTCCGGGGGCAGCTTGAGCCGGCGGGCCACCGCGGGCAGGGTGGCGCCCTGCCCGACCAGGGTGACCACGATCACCGAGAAGGCCAGCCAGATGAAGAGCTGCCGCGGGTACGGCCGGTCGCCGGCCAGGGTGAGCGGCAGGGCGAGGGCGGCGGCGAGGGTGACCACGCCCCGCATCCCGGCCCAGCCGATGACGATGGGGGCCTGCACGGGCGGCGCCGGGTCGCGGCGGCGTAGCCGGGGCACCAGCCGGGCCAGGTAGGTGGCCGGGAAGAGCCAGACGAAGCGGGACAGGATGACGGCGGCCAGCACTGCCGCGGTGATCCCGGCCAGGAAGCCCAACGGCTCCTCGAGGTCGCGCACCACCTCGCGCAGTTGCAGGCCGACGAGCAGGAAGACCAGCCCCTCCAGAAGGAAGGTGATCAGCCGCCAGAACGCGGCGACCTGGAGCCGGGAAGCGGCCGACATCAGCAGCGGCAGCTTGTGCCCGATACCCAGGCCGGTCACCACGACCGCGACCACCCCGGAGGCGTGGATCTCCTCGGCCGCGAAGACCACCGCGAACGGCACGATCAGCGACAGCGCGTTGTCCAGCACGGCGTCGGTGGTCCGCTTGTGCAGGTAGCCGAAGACGACCACGCCGAGCAGGCCGACGAGGATGCCGCCGCCGCTGGCGACCAGCACCTCCCGGCCCACGTCGAGGACGCCGACCCCGCCGGTCGTGGCGGTGGCGGAGACGATCGCCACCCGGAGCAGCACCAGCGCGGTGGCGTCGTTGATCAGGCTCTCGCCCTCCAGGATGGTCACGATCCGCCGGGGCAGGCCGACCCGGCGGGCCACCGGGGGGGGGGGGGG